>JALHVH010000253.1 GCA_022867105.1 Candidatus Aminicenantota bacterium | reverse complement strand
TCCTCCTCGAGCGATACCACGGTCTGGCGAACATCGAGAAGGATCAGCCGGTGGACAAGGACACGATCTACCACTGGGCCTCCATCACTAAAACGTTCACGGGCATCGCCGTCATGCAGCTCCGGGACCGCGGCCTCCTCAGGCTCGAGGACCCCATCATCAAATACATTCCCGAGCTCAGGGACATCCATGATCCATACGGCGATAAAAGCGAGATCACGATCGCCCATCTCATGTCGCACACGGCAGGGTTCCGCGATCCGACCTGGCCATGGAGAGACCGACCTTGGCAACCCTTCGAGCCTCTCCACTGGGAACAGCTCACGGCCATGTTCCCGTACACGGAGATCCTGTTCAAGCCGGGGAGCCGATGGAGCTACTCCAACCCGGCCGTTATTCTTCTCGGCCGGACGATCGAGCTCCTGACCGCGGACGACTACGAGGTCTACGTGGACAAGAACATCCTCAAGCCCCTCGAAATGAACCGCTCGTATTTCGATGCGACGCCCTATCATCTTCTGAAACATCGGTCGCACAGCTACTGGCAGGATGATTCGGGGAAGCTCACCCCCGGCGTTTTCGATGCCAACACGGGCATCACCGTGTCCAATGGCGGCCTGAACGCGCCGTTCCCGGATTTCATCAAGTACATCGACTTCCTGATGGGGAATCCGGCCAAGCAGGCGGTCTATGATGGGATCCTGGAGAGGTCTTCCCTTGAGGAGATGTTCCGGCCCCGCATCGAGATCCCCCGGGAGGATTTCGAAAAGAACTTCCCCGGAGAGAACCGGAAGGACTTCATGGGCCTGGCCTTCTTCATCGAGGACAATTTCGGGCAGCGCTTCATCGGGCATTGGGGCGACCAGAACGGTTTCGTCACCCACTTTTACTATCGGCCCGAGGCCCGGGCCGCCTATGTCGTCGGCTTCAACACGAACGGGCCGAAAACGAATCCGCTCGACGCGCGGATCAAGGAATATCTTTTCCGCAACATCTTTCCCCTGTTGGGGAAAGCGGATTGATCCTTGAAGGAGCCGATCATGAAAAAGACCTTCATTGCCCTGGCTGTATTCGCGATCGCCGCGGTCTTTCCCGCAGCGCAGGATAAGAATGCTTCCGCCATAGCTGAGATCGACGTCCTCCTCACCGGCTGGCACAAGGCGGCGGCCACGGCCGACGCCAAGACCTATTTTGGGTCGATGGCGCCGGGCGCGGTCTTCCTCGGGACGGACGTGACCGAGCGATGGACGAAAGAGGAGTTCGAAGCCTGGGCCGTGCCCCGGTTCCAGGGGACGTCGGCGTGGGTTTATTCTGCGATCCGGCGCAACATTTCCCTGTCGGCCGACGGGACGACGGCCTGGTTCGACGAGGACCTCATTTCCAAGTCCTATTGGCCGTGTCGCGGCTCCGGAGCTCTTGAAAAGATCGACGGGGCCTGGAAGATCCGCCTCTACAACCTGGCCTTCACGATCCCGAACCAGGTTGTCCCGGAGATCCGCCCGGCCGTCATGAAAGCGTTTGCCGACTCCGGGAAGAAGCTGACTTGACCGGCAGAGGATGAATCATGGCCCACCGGACAGCACGAGACGGATATCAGCAACTCGTAAAGCGGCTCAACCGTTCCCCCCAGGGGGCCCCCCCCTCGGATCTGCTGTTCAAGATCCTCCGGATGCTTTTTTCCGAAAATGAAGCTGGCCTCGTTTCCTCGCTGCCCATAAAACCTTTCACGGCGAAGAAGGCCGCCCTCATCTGGAAAAAGCCCGAAAGCGAGGCGCGGAAGGTCCTGGATTCCCTGGCCGAACGCGGCCTCCTCGTGGATAATGAAAGGCACGGACGGAGCCTATACTCCCTGCCGCCTCCGATGGCCGGCTTTTTTGAATTCTCGATGATGCGGGTGCGTCAGGACATCGATCAGAAGCTGCTCGCGGAGCTCCTCTACCAGTATCTTAACGTGGAAGAGGACTTCATTAAGGCCCTCTTCGTCAACGGCGAAACCCAGCTCGGACGGGTATTCGTCCACGAGCCCGCTCTGCCGTCCGATCATTCGCTTGAAGTTCTGGACTACGAACGGGCGAGCGAGGTGATCAAGACCGCCAGGCACAGGGCGATCGGTGTCTGCTACTGCCGCCACAAGATGATGCATGTCGGCCGCGCCTGCGACGCGCCCCAGAACATCTGCATGACCTTCAATACCGTGGCGTTCTCACTCACCAAGCACGGGATCGCCCGGCCGGTCGACGTGAAGGAGGGATTGGACCTCCTCGAGCAGGCTTATGAACGAAACCTCGTCCAATTCGGCGAGAACGTCCGTCGGAGCGTGAGCTTCATCTGCAACTGCTGCGGCTGTTGCTGCGAGGCTCTTATCGGCATCAAGCGCTTCGGGTCCGTCTTCCCGATCCACACGAATTTCCTTCCCTGCGTCGACGAAACCGGCTGCTCCGGATGCGGCACGTGCGTGGACGTCTGTCCGGTCGAGGCGATGAGCATCGTTTCGGCCAACGACCCTCACCAGCCCAAGAAGCGCAAGGCGCGCCTGAACGAGGAGATCTGCCTGGGCTGCGGCTTGTGCGTGCGGACCTGCTCGAGCCGGAGCATCACCCTTGTTCCCCATCCGAAAAGAATCATCACGCCGCAGAACTCGGTCCACCGGGCCGTTCTGATGGCCATCGAGCGGGGCAAGCTCCAGAACCTCATCTTCGATAACCATGCCCAATGGAACCACCGGGCGATGGCGGCGATTCTCGGCGTCATCCTGAAACTCCCCCCGGTCAAGCAGGCCATGGCCGGCCGCCAGATGAAATCGCGGTACCTGGAATATTTGATCGCGAAGATGGCTTGAGGTTGTCCCATGACCCAGGCAAAACCCTTCACCCCGGCCAAGCTCATCTGCGGGATGATCTCGGGCCGGGAGGAGTACTTCCGGATAGGTGAGGAGCGGCTCGTTGAATGCTTCGGCCCCATCGACTTCAGGAGCCCGGTTTTTTCCTTCGCGACCACGGATTATTACGAGAAAGAGATGGGCCCCGCCTTGAAACGCGGCTTCTTGAGCTTCGAGCGGCTCGTTCCCCCCGATGGCCTCAGCGCCATTAAACTCCAAACCAACGCCCTGGAAGGGGAAGTCCGGGCTGCCGCGGCGGCCGACTACCGGGTCGTCAACCTCGACCCCGGCATCCTCACGTCGTCCGCGCTCATCATGGCCACAACCAAGAACTTCGCCCATCGTGTCCCCCTGAGCGGCGGGATCTATGCCCACCTCGAATTATTGTTCGTAAAGACGGGCGTCAAAACCCTCGACTGGACCTATCCGGATTTCCGGTCGAGGCATTATTGGAGGTTCTTCCTGGATGTCCGGAAAAGCTATTTGGACCGGATCAGGGGGATCCCCCCGCCTTAAACCCAGAACCTGTTCTGTGCACGGAATGAAGCCGGATCATTTTTCAGAGCGGTCCCGCCGGAGAAGATCGTCGATCTCGGCGCGGCCGGGAGCGGACGACTGGGCGCCCATTTTACTGACCGATAGGGCGGCCGCGGCGTTGGCGAACCGGGCGGCCTCGGCGAGGGGCCTTCCTTCCGCGAGGGCCACGGCCAGAGTGCCGCTGAAGACGTCTCCGGCGGCGGTGGTGTCCACGGCCTCGACCTCGAACGCGGGGATCTGCTCCCGGAGATCGGCCGAAGCGGCATAGACACCCCGGGGCCCCAGCGTGATAAAGACGGCTTCCAGGCCGATGGCCAGGAGGGCGGCGGCGGCCGCGGGAAGGTCCTTTTCGTGCGCGATCCGGACGCCGGTGAGGATCTCAGTCTCGGTCTCGTTCGGCGTCAAGATAGTGACGTGGCGGAGGAGGTCACTGCCCAGGATCGGCTGGGCCGGGGCGGGGTTGATGATGACACGGACGCCGTGCGCCGAAGCGATCTCTGCGGCCCGGTGGACCGTCTCCATCGGGACCTCGAGCGGCATCAGGAGGACCGAGGCGGAGGCGATCAGATGGCCGGCCGCATCGATGTCCCGGGGGGAGAGCCGGGCGTTGGCGCCGGGGGCCACGGTTATTGTGTTCTCACCCCGGGAGTCGACAGTGATGAGCGCGACCCCGGAAGGGGCGTCAGGGTCCTTGAGGATATGGTCAGAGACGATCCCCTCCCGCTTGAACCCTTCGAGGGCCTTCCGGCCGAACATGTCGTCGCCGACCCGGGCGATGAAGACGACTTCGCCGCGGGAGCGGGGATCGAGAGCGCGGGCGGCGGCGACGGCTTGGTTGGCGCCCTTGCCGCCGGCGGTCATGAGGAACTCGCCGCCGAGGATGGTCTCTCCCGGGCGCGGCAGGCGGGGGGCCTTGATGGTCATATCGGTGTTCGAACTTCCGACGATGACGATCCTTGGGGACGACCTGATTTTTGCCATGATCTCGCTTTCTAGAAGTCTCCCGCTCGATCCGGCCCGATTATACCCGGGTTCGTTCCGGTTGGCAACGGGAATGCCGGGATGGAACGCCGCCGCGTGCTTGACGGAGCGGCCGTCTTTGGGTAATATGGGTGCACTTTGTGGGGCTGTAGCTCAGCTGGGAGAGCGCTTGAATGGCATTCAAGAGGTCGCCAGTTCGATCCTGGTCAGCTCCACCACGAATCTTCAAGGGCCGCCCCCGTCGGACCCGAGTTCCAGAGACATCACCGCGCGATCCGCTCTGCCCGCCGCGCGATCTGGGCGATTACGCCATGAGGACTACCGGCCGGAAAGTCTGCGAGGATGAACATGGAACGCCGAACGCGAACCGAAGAGGGAGGACCTCGATGAAGAGAAGACAAGCCCCTTGGATCCTTTTGTTTCTGTCCTTTGCTTTGTCGGCCTACTGCAGGGGCCCGGCGGACAAAGGAGCGTTCTTCCAGCAAGTCGTTTCCGGGATGCCGGACTACCGGGAGTTCCTAACCGTCGATGAGCTCCACGCCTCGTTGCGGGGCTTGAAAGAACGATACCCGGACTTAGTGTCTTTGGACACCGTCGGGAAAACGGACCTTGGGAGTCCCATCTATGAGTTCAGGGTCGGGAAGGGGAAGCGCCACGCTCTCCTGTTCGGCTTCCCCCATCCCAACGAGCCCATAGGAAGCATGATGCTTCACTACCTCACCGAAGAGTTGGCGAAGAACGGGAAGCTGAGGGACTTTTTCGATTTCACCTGGCACATTGTGGTCTGCGCCGAGCCGGACAAGGCCAGGCTGAACGAAGGCTGGTTCAAGGGGACGCTGACCTTGACCAAGTACGCCAGGAATTACTACCGGCCACCTTCCTATCAGCAGGTCGAGTGGACCTTCCCGGTCACTTACAAGAAATACAAGTTCGACACGCCGACGCCCGAAGCCCTGGCCTTGATGAAGATCATCGACGGAAACCGGATTGATTTCTCCTTCGGCCTCCACAATTCCGGTTTTGGCGGAGTCTACTATTATTGGTCCAGGGACGTGCCCGAGCTTTATCCCGCTTTCTACGCGTTCATCGCCGACCAGGGGCTCCCGCTGCACCTGGGCGAGCCGGAGGTCCCCTGGGGGAAGAAGTTCGACAGCCGGGCGATGTTCCAGATGCTCTATTTCAAGGAAGGTTACGACTGGATGGAGAAATACTCGCCGACGCCCCCGGAAAAAATGACGAGCGGCGGCGAGTCCAGCGATGATTATGTCAGGGACAAGTATCACGGCCTGACCGTGAACTGTGAATTGCCTTATTTCTACGACCCCGGGATCGAAGATACGGCGCCAAGCGATATGACGCGGGCTGAAGCCGTGCTGAAGGGGCTGGAAAACGAAAGGATGTTCCTCGGCTTTCTCGGGGACGAGTACCGGAAGGCCAAGCCGCTGTTGACGGTCCGATCGCCTTTCGTGGACGCCATCGAAGAGCTCCTGAGGACGGGCGAAGATGAGATCGTTTCGCAGGAGAACGCCGTGAAGGCGGAAAAAGAATACGCGAAGCGGGCGACGGCTGCGCAGAAGTGGGACGCTGTGACCCTGCGTAAATTCTATTCCGTTCTGAACTTAGGGCAGTTCGTCAGGCTCCTGGAGTTTGAAAAAAACCGGACCGCCGCGGCTTTCCCGGCGGTGCTTCAAAAGGTCCTGAATGAGAGCTTGGCCGAGTTCGAGCGAAGTTCCGGGGAGGCGGAACGGGAGTTCAGCTACACGGTCGTTCCCATTAAAAAACTGGCCTCCGTCCAGCTCCTGACGGCCCTCTACGCCATGGACTACGTCCAGCGTCTTTGAAAGTGGTATAATAATTTTAGAGGGAAAAAAGCCATAAAAAGATCATTGTTTTGGACGATGGCGGCGGTCCTGATTTTGGGGGCGTGCTCTTCAACCGCCGCCCGATTTGACGAAGACGCCTTTGATTCGGTCCTCCATCTGTGATATGACTTCCCTATAAAATATCGTCATTGGAGACCGGCCCATGAGCACTCAGATGATCGTCCGGCTTTCCCCGGAACTCAAGGAGAAGCTCGACAAGCTCGCCAGGTCCGAAGGAAAAAGCACAAACCGCATG
>JALHVH010000252.1 GCA_022867105.1 Candidatus Aminicenantota bacterium | reverse complement strand
GTCACGGACCTCATCGAGAGGAGGAAGTCCTGGGCCCGCTTCAGATTCTCCTTGAGCTCGTAATGGTGGAAAACGATGGCCGCCTGGGCCGTCAGCCAAAGCCCCTGGCCGCGGTGCCCGGGATTTACGCTGACCGACCCGTCCATGTTTTGAAGAGTTTGAGCCCAGGAAAGAAGAGGTTTCGCGCGTTCGGCCGGGGCGCCGGAAGCGAAGAGGGCGAGCGCGGCGAGGAATGTCGGCTCGGCGGAAGAGGAGTTGCCTCGATAATAAGGAAGTCCCCCGTCCTGGCGAGAGAAGGACAGGAGCCTTTCCACGAGGGCCGCGGTTCCGGACGCGGAGCGTTCCATAACGTCATCATTATAACCCGGGTTGAGGCCTGAGGTCACGCGGTCCTCATTAATCCCCCGCGCCTCCCTTTTTCAAAGGGGTGAAGCCACGAAAGGTCCTTAGCCGACGAGAGGTGCGATGGGAGCACGGCAGGAGTTGGAGGAACGCAGGCAGAAGCCTGCGGCTACAGGCGGCTAAATAAACCCGGGTACAAGGGCAAAAAAAAGGGGCGGCAAAATGCCGCCCCTTGAGAGCACAGAGTATGGAACTGCGATCAGCTGCCCGTGGCGAGAGAAAGCCTGGGTCCGCAGATCCAGCTGCCGTTCCAGCAGACGAGGTCATTTTCGAAATCGACCATAGCGCCGACTTGATAGAAACCTGCTTCCGGCGTGGCCAGAGTATAGGCAGCAGGAGGGTATGGTCCTTCCAGGCCCTTACGACCCTGTGAATAGATGACAACATCATCATCTCCTACGTCGGCAGCTCCCCCTGTGACTACCGTGTCTACAGCCTGTCCAACGGTTACCCAATATCCATAACCCCACGGATCTTTGATAGGGCAAATCTTCAGGTAGAAAGTAGCCACCGCTGCCGGGAATGGATCCGTTGCGATCGTAAGCTGCCCGTCTTGAGCTACGGCGGACCAATTCCCATGGTCCGTGATGTAGTCGATCGCGCCCGTGGACATGGTTACGATCTCCTTCATGGCCGATTTCTGCTTGGCCTTCTGGATGGCCTCGAGGGCGTTCGGGATCAGAAGGGCCGCCAGGATGCCGATGATCGCGACGACGATCAGAAGCTCGATGAGGGTGAATCCTCTCATCTTTTTAAACATGTTTCATACCTCCTTTAAGGTCGAAAACTCAGAACGGCTATTTATATAGCAAGATGCGTGCCAACCTCGGCACAGTCTTTTTGTGTTGATAATAAAGATGTTAGAGGAAGGCCGATCTTAGGGATAGGGGAAAGAATGACGATTTGCGCCATCCTATAACAATTATTGTCAGTTCCTCTCTTCTTTCCGGATATTCTTCAGCTCATACTTGTCAATGAGGTATCTCAGGGTCCTATAAGAGACGCCCAGGAGAGGGACGGTCTGCCTGAGGTTCCCGCCCGTCGTCATGAGCGCCTGGTTGACGTATTTTTTTGTGAGATCGTCAATATGCGCTGTCAGGCTGAAGCCCGGCTGAAGGAAGAGAGGGGTCTCTTCCTTCTTCTGTGGGGAAATGATCTCCCTGGGCAGACAGCCCGCCGTGATGGTCTCACGGTCCTCTATGGCCACGATCCGCTCGATGACGTTCTCGAGTTCGCGGATATTCCCCGGCCAGGAATACTCCTCGAACAGGCCGAAGACCTCAGGCGTCAGGCGTTTCATGGGCTTCCCGAGCTTATCGCAATACTTTTGGAGGAAATGGGAGACGAGGATCGGGATGTCCTCGATGCGTTTTCTCAGGGGCGGCATCTCGAAGGAGATGACGTTCAGGCGATAGAACAGCTCCTCCCGGAACTTTCCTTCCTGGATTCTTTTCTTGAGGTCCTGGTTCGTGGCGGCGATGATCCGGACGTCTATGGGGATCTCCTCCGTCCCCCCCACCCGACGGACCGTGCGCTCCTGGATGGCCCGAAGGAGCTTGACCTGGGTCCAGGGAGACATCTCCCCGACCTCGTCGAGAAAGAG
>JALHVH010000251.1 GCA_022867105.1 Candidatus Aminicenantota bacterium | reverse complement strand
CTAAGACATAAAGTATTTTTTTTGAACAACTTAGGAAGGCGACCGCCGAAAAAAACGCTTGACATTTCGCCTCCCCTATCCTAGATTAATCCCAAGCCTTGGATGAGTATGTTGAGGAGAGATTTTCGCAGATCTTTCGATCATTAGTCGATCCCTCCGACCATTTCCCAAGGCGAGTCGTATTTTATAAGGAGGCCGCTATGCGGAAAAGATCATTTGTCAGGACCGTCGCTCTCGTCGTTTGCCTGGTCTTCATCGGACTCTCGGCGTCCGGCCTGTTCGCCACCGACAAGAAGAGCTCCAGGATCGATGCCCGCCTTCTCCTCAGAAAACCCATCCAGTTCCTGGTCTCGATCTTCCCGGGCTTCGACTCGATCTTCAACACCCACAAGAAACAGGTCCTCTCCGGCAACGATTCCGGCTCGACGGGGACGGTAAAGCCGACTGGGGAACTGCTCTCTGGTAGACCAAGCACCGGCGACTGATCCTCAAAATCAGGACCTCAATTAATATCCTATTATAGGGACATTTCTGACTGGATCCAGGCATCACCTTTTGGGGTGAGGTGAATCAAAAAAAATCACCCCTTTTCTCATCTCAAGAGGGGATTGACCCTCTCCCCCCACGTTTCTTATAGTTGGCGAGCAGGTCGTTGGCCCTCATGTTCCAGGTCAATTGTTCGATCTGCCCAAAATGAAGACTTCAAGAACAGACGTGAAGAGAACCTTGCGGGCAGGGAGCCTGCTGATCTTTCTCATCGCGCTGGCCGAAAGCTTGATCGGCTTTCAAAACGCCAAGAATTTCGTCTCCCCCGGGGCCCCCAAAGTATCTCCCGCCGGCCTATTCCAGGAGGGAGACCGGCTCCGCCGCCAGGGAGAATACGATAAGTCAGCCGCCGTCCTCTCCAGGTGCCTGGAGGTATCCCGGAAAGAAGGCCAAGCCGTCCTTGAGCTCGATTCCCTTCTGAGCCTGGGACTTGTCTATTGGAACACCGGCAAGCTCCAGGAATCCACGGATTATTATACAAAGGCCCTGGCCCTGGCTCAAAAAGTCTCCGACAAAAAGAAAGAGGAGATGTGCTCCACCTATCTACGAATCTACCGTCTTTATCAGGAAGGGAAAGGATTTCGGTCCTCCAAGCAGCTCAATATGGCCATAGACTGCTTCCAGAAAGCGATCGCTCTGTCAAGGGAAATTAAAAGTCCGGATCATGAAGTTAAGTGTTTACGTCAATTCAGTGCTTTATATTGGGATCAGGCCGAGTACAGAGAGTTTTACAAACTCAATGAATTAGCGATCAAAATATCGATCTCTCTCGGCAATAAAAAGGAAGAAGGAAGGTGCTTGAATAATCTGGGTTTATATTATTGGAAAATAGATAACTATGCGTCTGCGCTTAGCTCTTACGAGGCCTCTTTAAAGATTGCCATAAAAGAAAAGAATGCATTAGACCAGGCTGATACACTACATAACATGGGGGTTATATGGGTATATTTAGGCAATTATGAAAAGGCTCTTAATTATCTTACAAAAGCATATAATCTTGATCAAGAATTTTTTAATAATGCGTACATTGCGCTGGACTATAACAATATTGGATCGGCATTTATTAAAAAAGGATTCTTGTCTGATAACAAGGAAGACTTTAATAAGGCCCTGAGTTATTTTAGCGACTCCCTGAAACTTGCGAAAGAAGCAAAAGACAAAAAACTCATTATCCAAGTTTTAAATAACATTGGATCAGCAAAATCTCATCTGCGATTATATTCTGAAGCGCTTGAATATTTTGAACTCGCTCTAAGTCAAGCTAAAGAAACGAATGACAATAATTCGTTGGGTATGTTGTTCAATAATATCGGGATCGTATATTCCAACCTCGGCAATTACGAAGAATCCACCCGCTATTACCAAAAAGCGATCGATGTCGCCCTGGGGATAAATGGAGGCGATATCCTATGGGAAGCGTATCTTGAGATCGCCAACTCCCTGAAGAACCAGAAGCGCTATGAAGACGCCATCCATAATTATGAGAACTCCATCCGCGTCATCGAGGAGATCCGGTATAACTCCGTTCAGGAGGAATTAAAGGCCAGCTACCTGGGATCTGAGAAACGGATCGACGCCTACCAGAATCTCATCGACCTCCTGGCGACCCTGGACATCGATGAAAACAAAAAAGACCGCGGCATCGAGGCCTTCAACTGCCTGGAAAGAGCCAAGGCGCGGGGGTTCCTGGACAGCCTCGAGGTCTCCGAGGTCAACGTATCGCAAGGGGTCGACTTCAAGCTGGTCAACCAGGAAAAGGAGATCATGCGCGATATCTCCCAATTATACACGAAGCTGCTCATGCCGGGCCTCAGCCCTGAGGATAAGACAAGGATCACGGAGCAGCTCAAGACTTCAGATGAAAAGCTGGACACCTTGAAGCGGGAGATCCGCACGACGAGCCCCGCCTATGCCGGCCTCAAATACCCGGAGATCATCTCGCTCGACGAAGCCAAGCGGATGGCCGACGCCGGGACGGCGTTCTTCGCCTACACGCTGGGGAAGGACCGATCCTATGGGTTCGCTCTGAGAAAGGACGACTTCCGGATCTTCCGGGCCCCGGCCCGCAAGGTCCTTCAGGACCAGGTCGCGGAGTACGGCAAGGCCATTTCCGACAAGGACAACCGCGATTTCAGGCTCGGCCGCGTCTTGTTCGAGGAGCTGGTCCTGCCCGGCCTGACAAAAGGCACGAAGCGGATCGTCTTCGTTCCCGATGACATCCTGAACCTCCTGCCCTTCGAAACCCTCGTCCCGGACGACCGGAAGGAAAGGTGGCTGGTCCAGGACTACGCCGTTGCTTATGTCCCGTCCCTTTCCTCCCTCCGCGAATTGAACATCCGGAAGAAAGGGCTGGCGGCGCGGCCGAATAAGGACCTCCTGGCGTTCGGCGACCCTTACTACGGTTCGAACGAGGAGGATATCCGCGGGCAGGGCCCGGACATCTTCAAGGATTTTTATGCCAATCCCTCGCTCAATTTCTTCAGACTGAAATACAGCGGGCTCGAAACACGCAGGGTCGCCTCCCTCTTCAAGGTCTCCCGGGCCGACGCGTTTGAGAGAGAGCGCGCCACCGAGGATCGCCTCAAATCCGAGCCGCTTACGGACTACAGGATCATCCACTTCGCGACACACGGCCTCATCGACGACAAGAAACCCGCCCGGTCCTCCATCATCCTCTCCCTGGACCAGGACCCCTCCGAGGACGGCTTCCTCCAGATGCGTGAGGTCTTTAACCTGAAGATGAACGCGGACCTGGTGGTCCTCTCAGCGTGCCAGACGGGGCTGGGACAGTTCATCCGGGGCGAGGGGATCGAAGGCATGAGCCGGGCCTTCTTTTACGCGGGTTCTTCATCCGTCCTCATGAGCCTCTGGGCCGTCAACGACCAGGCCACCTACCAGCTTATGGAGAGGTTCTACCGCCAGCTGAGGTCTTCGGAGAACCCGATGAACGCCCTCCGGCAGGCTAAACTGGAGATGATCGACTCCAAGGTCCTTTCCCACCCCTATTACTGGGCCGGGTTCATCCTGAACGGCAAGACCGACGGCATCATCTTTCCCTCTCCATTTAAGAGATGGATCCTGCTTGTAAGTTCCGTTTGCGCGGGCATCATGATCCTCCTGGCGTTCCGGACCTGGAATCGAAAAAAGTCTTGAGCCCGGCATTTCGAGACCGGTTCCGGTCCGAATTCTCCTAAGGAGCGATCTCAGAAGAAAAAACCCTTTCGGATGCAGTCATCCATCCGGTATTTCTCGAGCAACCGGTAGAGTTGACGCCGGCTCTTGCCGATCTCGTTCGCCGTTCTTGTCTTGTTCCAACGGCAGCTGGATAATGCGCGCCTTAGAGATTCGGGAGTGACATATCCGGCGTTTTCCTGAAGCCAATCCTCTCTTTCAAGTCTGAGATCGCCATCTCGTATAATATTTCCATCACACAGGATGAAGGCCCTTTCGATGATATTTTCCAGCTCGCGGATGTTTCCCGGGAAATCGTAGTTCATCAATTTCTTCAAGGCATCGGGCGAAAGGTCCTTCTTGGCGTTTCCACGCGCGTTCTCACGCTCGAGAAACTGGTGGGCAAGGAGGGGAATCTCGTCCATCCTTTCCCTAAGGGGCGGCATCCGGATCCGGACAACGTTGACCCGGAAGTACAAGTCGCTGCGGAACCTCCCCATCTTCACCTCCTCCTGCAGGTCCTTGTTGGTCGCGAAAATGAACCGTGCGGAGACATGCCTCATCGTTGTCTCTCCGATCCTCCGGGCCTCCTTTTTATCAATCAGACGCAGGATCTTGGCTTGAAGATGGTAGGAAAGTTCCCCGATCTCATCCAAAAAAACCGTTCCTTTCCCCGCGGCTTCGAGGAGCCCTTCTTTTTCCTTGACGGCCCCCGTGAACGAACCGCGGGCGTATCCGAAGAGTTCGGCCTCGACAAGCTCATCAGGGAGGCTGGCGCAATTCACCGCGACGAACGGAAACGCACGCCTTGGGCTCAACTCATGGATCCTTCTCGCCGCGACGTCCTTGCCCGTCCCCGTCTCTCCAAGAATCAACACGTTCTTGTCGCATCCGGCGGCTTTCTCGATGACTTCAATACCCTCTCTGCGATTCATGTCTCCTACGCCGATCCTTTTGCTCATTGGACCTCCATTTTCTTCGGCCCCATCCGTGTTCTTCATGCTTTCTCTTATAAGAGGAACGCCTATTCTCTGTAATATTTCTCACAATTTTTGTTCAGGTGAGAATAAATCGTGTCGAAAATCATCTATAATAATGAAACTCCGTGAACGAGGCCTTCTTATCAAGACGCAGGGAAAAAGACAGATGATCTCTGAAAGAGCCCGAGAGGAAGAGCTCGAAACCCTCCTAGCCAGGTTTTCGGGTTTTATCCGGGCCCACATCCAGAAATTCGATATCCAAAGACTCGGGATCGACCCGGATGATGTCGCTCAGGAGGTCAAGATCAAGATATGGAGGCTCTTCGAAAGTGAGAAAAATATCGTCAATCATGCGTCTTATATAAAGAAGATCGTGGATTCTTCGGTGATCGACCAGATCCGGAGGCTGAGGCGGGAAGAGACGATCTTTCGCCTGGAAAGGCAAAAGCAGGTCGCCGAGCGCGAGGATATGTACAGGCCGAAAACCTTGCGGAACACAGTGCTGAAGGAGATCATCGGCAGGGCCGCCGACGCCCTCATCGACAGCCGGAGGAACGTGGTCAAACTCTATCTTCTCAACATGAGCCTTGAAGAGATCGCCCGCTTTTATGGATGGAGTCGGCATAAGACCCGCAATCTCCTGTACCGCGGACTATCTGACCTGAAAAGATCCCTAAAAAAATCGGACATCGAACATGAAGATCGATAACGAGGACCTTCAACGGATTTACCAAGCACACGTCGCGGGAAAGGGCCAGGAATCCAGGGAAGCTTGTCCATCTCTCGATTTCCTCAGGAAATCATTCGACCCCACTTCAACACGAGTAGAAAAGGACGCTATCGTTGACCACATCTCCCAGTGCCCCTCCTGCGCTCAGGAATTCGACTTCCTCCGACAACTCTCGTACCGGGAATGGGAACTGGCCCAAAAGCTCGACGGCATTCGTGGAAGCCGACACGGAGGCCGCTTCATCCTGAGGAAGGCCCTATCCGCTGTTTTCCCCCGTTTCGAAAAGAGATACGCGACCGTTTTCCTTTTGGTGATCGGCATGATCGCGGGAGTTCTCATGCTCAGGCATGGGCTCGGTCGTAACGACGGCAGGGGGAAGACGCCTCCTCCCCTGGGGCTCATACAGCCGTTAGGCCGAGTGCCCGCGGCTTCGTCGCTGATCTTTAAATGGGAGCCGCTTCCGGGGCCTGTCGCGTACGTCATCGAGCTCTACGATGAGGCCCTGAACCAGATCTGGGAAGGCGCCAAGATAACGGTCAGCGTCTCTGCCCTGCCGGCATCCGCCATGGGGAAGCTCGCCCGGAATAAGACCTACTATTGGGCGGTCACGGCATACGATCAGAACGGCAACAAACGAGAGTCGGGACTCCGGTCATTCTTCCTCACCGACTGAGATTCGGCGGACGGAAGTGCAGGAACGGGTCGGTCCAGAAGGACCGGGCTGAGGTCTCCATTCAACACAAAGGCCGCCCAATAGAACGGGTGGGAGAATTCGGAACCGATCATTCGCAGCTTCGCCAACCGAAGAGCCGCAGTTTTGCTGTAACCGCCGGAGAGGAAACCATAGAACTTGTCCATGAAACCGGCCGTGGATCGGTCACCGATCGGCCAGAGAGCGGAAACAACGGCCTTCGAACCCGCGTAGAAAAAGATCCTCGGAAGGCCCAAAAGCCCCTCCCCCCGCTCCATGCTCCCATTACCTGTCTGGCAGGCGGACAAGACGACCAGATCGGCGTTCATTCTCAGGTTGTAGATCTCGCGGACCTGGAGGAACCCGTCCTCCTCTTTTCGCTCATCCTTGGAAAGGACCAGGGCAGACCGGAAGGGGACCTTCTCATCGAGCAATCCATGGCAGGCAAAATGGACGATCTGATAGTCCTCGAGCGGAAGCCCTTTCAAGATCCTTTCTTGGGCTTCCCTGCCCAGATAAAGGTCCCGCGATTTTCTCGGGAAATGCCCGGCGACGCCCAAGATTTCTTTCTTGCTGAACGGCAGAGGAGAAAAATCAAATCCCTGGCCAAGATAGATTTCGCCAGGCATTTCGCCTTCAACCGGAGTCATGCCGTTGCCGCGCGACTCCCTCGAGTCATAGGCAGGGTCCCCGAAGCCAAGGAATGACTTGGGCCGGGATCCGGTCGTTTTTCCCGATAAAAGGATGAGGGAGGAGGAGGACGGGGCATAGGACACTTCGTAGTCTTCGATGAGGTAACCCGGGCGCCGCCGCCCATCTCCGGGAATGCCGAGCGTTTCGAACGGGAGATAATAGAGGACGCCGTCCGGAATGATGATCAGCCGGTCGATCCCAGCGGCAATCGGGAGACGCAGGGGAAAAAGGAGCTCCCTGGCTATCCGTTCCGACGCGAGGGAACCGGAAAATCCCTTTCGGTCCGGGGTCACCAGAGCTTTGAGATACCCTTTGAGGGACTTCTCCAGGACCTCTCGGGAAGGCATCTCGAAGATCTCGGACCCCTTTTTTGTGACAAAGAACAAAAAGGACTTGGATTCGCCGAGAAAGTACTCCGCGAGCCCCGTCCTATCATCCAGGAACTCCTCCTTGAGCCGACGGAGAGAACAGGTTTCGGGAGAGACCAGATTCGCCAACTCGGGCCGCTCCATTTTCATCTCGGAAATGAGCCTCATATACTCGTCTTCGGCACGCCCAAGCCTTGAGATCCGCTCGTCCCTTTCTTCGGCGCCGAGAGCCGGACTGGACAGCTGAAAAACGATCGAGGAGATTTCCCTGGATATATCTTCTTGTTTCTTTTTGAATGCCGGTTTCAGGCCTTCCTTGAAGTCGATCTTGGCATCTGCGAGACTCTCAAGAAAGGCCCTGGCCTTTGCCTTTTCAACGATCGAAAACATCTTCTCGACGAGCGGTTCTTCCCGATTGGCCGTTTTCAATTGGAAAAGGAGGTCCAAAATGCGCTCGTAGACCTTGATCTTGTCCCTGGCAAACCCGGCTTTGAACGTATCCAGCAGGATTCGACTTCTTATGCCGTCTATGACTTCGACCGATTTTTCATAATTGGAAAGGGCTGCTTGGAACTCTCCCTTTTTTTCATAACACTGGCCGAGCCCATAATATGCCTCCCATAAGGCTCGCCTAAATTGAAACTTACCTGCAAGCGATATTGCTTTTATAAAAGAGTTGCTCGCACTATTAATCTTATTAAGCTTTAGATAAATGTTGCCTATATTATTATGAAGGAAGGACGTTTCTTCGAAGAGTTTGCTTTTATTTGTTTCATTTATTCCTAAAAGATAATAATCAAATGCTCTTCGATAATTCCCAAGATCGTAATACGTGGCTCCGATATTGTTTAATAATGAAATTCTTGCCAATATTTCATTATTGGCATCCAGAAGGTTCAAGCAATCGGTAAAGCAATTCAATGCTCGATATAGCTCAGCGACATTATTATTTGAATTGCCCTGGGCCTTATATGCGGAGCCGATATTTATCATGTCATAGGATATTGCTGCTATGTTTTGCATTTTTTTATCAATGTCTAAGGCACCAGAAAAATAACTTATTGCTTTTTCGAAGTCGCCTAGGTCTTTATAGATGATTCCAATATTGTTTAAACTTTCCGCTTCAGTCTGAATCTCATTCAGGGCTCGGGCAATATTCAATGCTTCATGAAAATAGTTCAGCGCGCTGGAATAATTTGTCGATTTCCAATGATAGAGTCCGATGTTGTTCAGGCACCGCCCTTCTTCCTTCTTATGCTTGATCTTTCTCGCGGATTCCAGGGCCTCCTCGTTGCGCAAAAGAAAGCTCTTCAGATCGTTCATCTGCCAATATGTGAGGCTCAACTGTCGGAGGCACTTAACAGTGATCTCTTCGTTCTTGATCCGTCTGGAGATGCCCAGCGCGCGTTCGAAGCTTTCCGCGGACCGCTGAAGGAAGTTCGACTGGCGGTAATCCTTCCCCTCGTTATAGAGACTGATCGCCTCCAGGACCTCCCGGCAACGGTCCAGGACATCGTTTTGGCCCGATTCCCGGGCCTTCTGCTGAGCGTCTGAGTAGTATCTTATCGCCTCCGGGACCTGCCCGATGTTCCAATGGAGGAGCCCCAGCTTCGTCAGACAAGCGGCTTCCGCCCCAGGATCTCCGGCCTCCCGCGAATTGTCCAATGCTTCCTTGAACCGGCCAATTGCGCTGTCAAAATCCCCGTTTTCCCGGTCAAATTCAGCCTGCCGAACGATAACGAGGTACCGCCCATTGTTCTGGAGAGCGCCTTTCTCGGAAAAAGCAGGCCCGGGAAAGACCAACAGGATATGGACCATCAACGAATAAAGGAGGAAACCTCTCCCCGTTCCTAAATCAATCCTTCTCATCTTCCAAGTTCCAGAAATATATATTATAGGACTCTCGGGAATGTCAATTTTGTCTCACTCGACTTAAGATTCCTTCTCATGGCACTTCATTGACATTTGACCGGCCTCGCTTATATTTGGTTTCTTCCCCTGTTGAGGAGCATGGATGAGGAAAAGAGCCGTTTTCAGGCTGGCAGCCGCAGGTTTGGCCGCG
>JALHVH010000250.1 GCA_022867105.1 Candidatus Aminicenantota bacterium | reverse complement strand
TTGGCGTCGGGCAGGTTGGGATCGATGCTTTCCGTGGGCTGGGGCGTCCAGTCCCGCATGATCCCTGCTCTCAGGGCCAGGCTCTCATTCAGCTGATACTGGAGGCCGAGGCGGACGATGAATGTGTTCTTCCAATTCTCCGGGACCGTCTCCGGTTCGGCCGCCGGAAAGCCTGCCGGATAGGTGATATCGATGACGTATTTATCGTAGCGCTCCCAGGTGTAGTACTGGACGTCCACGGCAAGGAGGAGCGCTTCCGTGAGGTTGTAAGAGGCCCCGGCGGTGAAGATGTCGGGGAACTTGAAGGTCGACTCGACGGCCCCGGTCGTCGGCACGTAGGGCCTGAAGGGGGCCGGGACACCGGCCGTATCCAGGGCGATATCGCCTTTGTACTTGATGTTGAAGCTGCTGCGATAGGTGAGACCGAAGGAGAACGCTTCAGCCTTGTAAAGGGCGCCCGCGTTGAAAGCGAGCGCGTCCCCTGTGGCTCCCTCCACGGACGCGGGAACATCCCCTGTCCAGCCATATGCAGCAAAATCTGTGACAAAACGGACGAGGTTCAGGGAAAGCGAAGAGTGGATGTAGGATAGCCCCGCGCCGAAGGCGAGGTTCTCGTTGACCTTGTAAGAAATGGCCGGGTTGACGAAGATCGTCTGCATGTCGTTCGACGTCCCGAGGTACCGCAAGGGATATCCCTTGGGCCACTTCGTCCCCAGGCCGTAGGGAGCGAAGACACCGATGCCGGCGGCCAGCTTGTCGCTGAACTTGTGCGTCAGGTAGAAGTTCGGGGCCAGGAACGTCTGGTCCAGCTGCTCGATGTTCTTATAGGTCGGGTCCGGCCAGTTGGGCAGACTCAACGATCCCTTGGGGATGATGAACGTGCCGCCCAGGGACACCTGAGTCCCCTGTAACCAGGCCATGCCGGCGGGGTTGTGAAAGACCGCCGTGGCGTTGTTGGCGATGGACACGAAAGCCCCCGCCATCCCCATGGCGGCGGCGCCGTGCTCATAGATCAGGAATCCCGAGCTCTGCGCGAACGGGGCAAGCCCCAAGAACGCCGCCAAAACGAGAACGAGCATCCAATACTTTTTCACGCCTTCCTCCTTATGTTAAATGTTCCTCTTCCGACTCTCTGCGAGGTTGATCTTGTTCAACTAATATAAAAAAAAGGCAGGGTTGTCAAGTTATATTTGGACTTCTCCCCCTGTCGGACGTCACTGGATGAAGCCGACCGAAGGAGGGATATCGGCGGGAACGATGGGGCCGAAGTTGTCCTCGTACCTTCGGATGTTCGATTCCAGCGCCTCCATGAACCGCTTCGCATGGGCGGGACTGAGGATGACGCGCGCGACCAGCTTGCCGAGCGGGCCGTCGGGAAAGACGAAGGCGAAATCGAAAATAAACTCCTCTCTCGTGTGCCGGATCGCGGCCAGGTTGGAATACTGACCCAGCGCGACGGGTTCATCCACTTTGATATCGATCTTTTTTTCATCCATCGGACCTCCTCGGGACCGGAACGGCCCCCGTTTTTTTTATGAAAAAAAACTGCATAAATTTTTCAATTTTTTCTTTACTTTTGCTTTTCCGGTGCTATAATAATAGAGGCTTTCTTGAGCGGGCTGGAGAAAGCCCCCACCTTTTTGGTTCCCATCATCAACCCCCCTTTTGCTGACACAGCCCGCATTTCCTCCCTCCTCATTAATAAGACCCACCGTCTCAACGAACCCGCTTTCTTGCCGCATGCCATCTAAGAAACCGGGGTGCCGTTTTCCCGTTCACGGCCTGATCGTCTTTCCCGCGATCTCCCTGAAGAGCTTGAACCCCGCGGCGGCGGTGATGCCGGAGGCGTCCCGGGACGCGTTAAGCTCGACGATGTCGAATCCGACGATCCTGGCCTTCAGGGCCTGGATGATCTGGATGGCCTGCCGGGTGGAAAGGCCGCCGGGCTCGTGGTGCGAAACCCCGGGCGCGAAGGCGGGATCGAGGGCATCCAGGTCGAAGGAGATATAAAGGGGGTTGGCGAACTTGAGGAAGAGGGGGTCGCGGATCTCCTTCATCTCGATCATCCGGACGCCGTGCTTCAAGGCCCTGGCCTTGTGGTCAGGCGTCGCCGCCCGGATCCCCACCTGGACCAGGTTTTGGGCGAGGCCGTCCTCCATGATCCTGGCGAACGGGCAGGCGTGCGACAGGCGGTCCCCGTAGAGGTCCTCGTAGAGGTCCGGGTGGGCGTCGAAATGGAGGATGTCGAGCGGTTTGTGCTTCCGGGCGAAGGCCTTGATGACGGGATAAGTGATGGAATGGTCGCCCCCGAGGACGACGGGCACGGCATCTTTGTCCAGGATCCCGGCCACGGCCTTCTCCGTCAGGGCGAAGGACTTGTCCGCGTCGCCGGACGTGTCGACGTCGCCGAGGTCGACGAGCACGGTCTCTTCCGCCAGGTTGACGCCGAGTTCCGTGTATTCGTTGTAGCACTTCCCCGTCGAAGCCTGCCGGATGGCACGCGGGCCGCCGGCGGCCCCCCTTAGAAACGAAGATTTCTCGTCGAAAGGCACGCCGAGGATGGCCATCTTGTAATCGGAATGTTCGGTGAGGGGTTTGAGGGCGCCGCCGAAGTCGGACATTTCGGATCTCCTTGCGTCGAGAATTATATAATAGGCTCTTCGTGAAAGCTAGTGGGTAAAACCAGGGTAAAACAGTGATCGCGACCGCACGGGATATTGAATGTGGGTCACCATCAAACTCATCGACGCCGACGGAAAACCAGTCAAATGACGCGGGGATAACATCGGGGCGCTCTCGGGCCGGAGGCCCGGAGCACCCGTTTCTTTTTGAGTGCTCTTGGCTGGGCTTAAAAGTGGTAGCCCAGGCCGACGGCGAAGCCGACGTTCGTCTTTTTGTAGCTTTCCGAGTACGCTCCAAAGATGGGGGACTGCAGCGTTATCTTGTCGTCCTTGTAGAACGTATAGAGCCCGCCCAGGTCCAGGTCCAGCTTTCCCAGTTTCAGGCGCGCGCCGAGCGCCACGGAGTCGGCGGACAGTTCGAAACCCAGGTCGGTCTGGTAGTCTTTGCTGAGGCCGAACTGCGTGCGCAGATATCCCGCGCTGATGGTCAGCATGTCGCTCAGGTCGAAATCCGTCCCGATGCTCAGCTCATATGTGTACTTATTGATGAGTTTCTCTTGGCCGTCCCAATTCACGTTCTTGTCGAAGAACTGATTGAAGGACACCAGGGCGCGCCATCGGGGCGTCAGCGCGTAGCTCACGCCGAGCGACAGGATGGCCGGGATGTCCCTGTTTGTCTTCAGTCCGTCCGGGAACATGCCCGTATCGTCTTTGGCCGTATTGTTCAGGAGCTCCAGTTTGGTAATGAATTCGTATTTGGCGCTGATGTTCAGCCCGTCGATCGGGCTCAGATTCAGGCTCAGGATCGGTGTCCAGCCCGTTCCCGTCTGCTCCGCATCCACCGTCTTGTCGCCGACGGACATGGCCAGGGCAGGCTGGCCGATCTGGGTGAAGAACTGGGCCGCGGAGATCAGCTGAGCGGTAGGGTTAATGTACGGCGGGATGGAGGCGTTGATCCGGATATTCTTGATGGCGCCCTCGTAGGTGTTTTTCGCCTGGATGTACCGGATTCCGGCGGCGACGGAGATCACGTCACTCAGCGCATACGAAGCGTTTGCCTGGAAGCCTAAAAAGACCGAGCTGCCCTTGAACGCGATATCCGCGGCATACTGGGTTGTGGGGATCCCCATGCTCGTGAGGAGCACGGGGAGCGAGGCGATGGCTGTTTCGAATGACGGCAGACCGCGGCTGTAATCCGCCGATCCGCCTCCGCTGTTGGGACCGAAGCCGAGGGACAGGGCCAGGCGGTCCTTCTTGTAAACCGCGTAGACATTTGGGAAGAAGGGGACCGTGGTTTTGCCCGTGTATTTGCCGTTGTTGAGCAGCGGGAAGGCATTGTCGATTTTCTTTTCTTGGAAAATCGTCTGGTTGGACAGTGAGAAGTGCCAGCCGTTCGCGAGCTTGGTCAAGCCCGCCGGATTGTAGTAAACGGCGTCGATGTCGGTGGACGGGTTGCGGGACAAGAGACGGAAGTATTGCGCGCTCTGGTTGGAATTCGTCAGGATGCTCGGGAAGACCAGGGCGGTCCCCCAGAGAAACAAGACTGGAAATGAAACCCACTTTTTCATTAATTCCCCTCATTACGCGTCGCCCGGACGCTTGTCTGTAAAAGATGCTGTCTATAAGTCTATAAAAAACCGCGCTTTTATTCAACTTCCGTTTGTCAACCCCTCGATTCCCCGGCATAAGTGCCGGGACTTGTTCGGGGTTAACCCTGAGCCTCGCTTCGCGCTTCGCGTCCCCGCCTTTCATGGCGGGGTAGCGTCGGCGAACGGGTCAAGCCAGCTGCCGGTCCAGCCATTATCTTGACAATCGTCCGCCCATAAGCTAAAAATGGCTTAAGCACATCATGGCAAATGCCCTAAAGATCGAGGATCTCCACAAGTCGTTCAGCACCGGTTTCATCCCCAAGAAAAAGGAGATCCTGAAGGGGATCTCGCTCGCCGTCGAAGAGGGCGAAATCTTCGGATACCTCGGGCCGAACGGGGCCGGGAAGACGACCACGATCAAGTGCGTCCTGAGCCTCATCTTCCCGGACCGGGGGACGGTCGAGATCTTCGGCCGGCCGCACCTCTCGCCCAAGGCCAGGGAGAAGGTGGGCTTCCTTCCCGAGAACCCGTACTTCTATGATTACCTGTCGGCCCGCGAGTTCCTCTCTTTTTACGCGGACCTGTTCCTCCTCAACAAGGCCGAAAAAGAGGCCCGGATCGCCTCCCTCCTCAAGCTCGTCGGCCTGGAAAAGGCCGCCGGCCTCCATCTCCGGAAATTCTCCCGCGGCATGCTCCAGCGCGTCGGGCTCGCCCAGGCCCTCATAAACGACCCTTCGCTAGTCATCCTGGACGAACCGCTCGGCGGGCTCGACCCGATCGGCCGGAAGGAGATCCGGGACATCATCGTCCGGTTCAAGCAGGAAGGAAAGACGATCTTCCTGTCCTCCCACATCCTCCAGGACATCGAGATGATCTGCGACCGCGTGGCCATCATCGTCGGCGGCCGGATCATCAACCAGGGCACGCTCCATGACCTCATTTCGGAGAAAGTCCTCTTCACTGAGGTGACGGTCTCGGGGCTCGCCCCCGCGGAGCTGGCCGGGCTGGGCGAGAGCCTGTCGGTTCACGGCGGGAAAGTTCTCCTCAAGGTCTACGACGAGGACAAGGTCGGCCGGGTCCTCGAGCTTGTCCGTGACAAGAAGGCGAAGATCGAATCCCTCATCCCCCGCACCGAAACACTCGAGGACATCTTCGTGGACATGGTGAGGCGCACATGAAAGTCGGGACGATCGCGCTGAACACGTTCAAGGAGGCCAAGCGGGACCGGGTCCTCTACCTCCTCTTCTTCTTCGCAGCGGTCTGTATCGTCTTCTCCCGCGTCCTAGCCATCCTGACGGTCGGGGACCGGGTCAAGATCATCAAGGACGTCGGCCTGGCTTCGATCTCGCTCTTCGGCGTCCTCATGGCCATCCTGATGGGGACGGGACTCGTCTACAAGGAGATCGACAAGAAGACGATCTTCACCCTGCTTTCGAAGCCCATCCACAGGGCCCAGTTCATCCTCGGGAAGTACCTGGGCCTCGTTCTGACGCTCTTCATCATGACGGTCCTCATGGCCGCGATCTTCCTGGCCGTCCTCTTCTTCCATACGTTCAAGGTCGAATGGCCCATGCTCACGGCCATCCTCTTCATCTTTTTGGAACTCATGCTCATCACGGCCGTGGCCATCCTCTTCTCGACCTTCTCGACGCCCATCCTGAGCTCGATCTTCTCGCTCTCCTTCTATCTTATCGGCCACCTCTCCTGGGGGCTCGAGACGCTCATCAAGAAGATGAAACCGGGGACCGGGAGGACGCTGGCCCGCGCGCTCTACACGTTCCTTCCCGATCTCGAGAACTTCAACTTCAAGACCGAGGTCGTCCACGGCCTGCCCATCCCACCGAAGATCTTCGTCTATTCGACGCTTTACGGCGTCTTTTATGCGGCCTTCGTGCTCGGGTTGGCGATATGGGTTTTCCGAAAGAGGGATTTTATTTGAAACGGATCTCCGGAGGCTTCGCCCTCGCCCTGTTCCTCGTCGCGACGTGCGCGGGCTTCATAGGATTGAAGCTCGAAACCGACAAGATTCTCCGCGCGAAAATCCCCGGTTCATCCATCATCTACGTCCCCTCCGGTAAGTTCCTGAAATACGCCACTTTCGGATATTCCGGACTGGCCGCCGACATGATCTACCTCTGGGCCATCCAGTACTACAGCACCTACGAGATCGCCGACCGGTTCACCTATCTCGACCATATCTTTGCCATCATCGCCGAGTTGGACCCCCGGTACACGGACCCCTACGAGGTCGGCTCCATGATCGCCGGCCAGGAAGCCCGCGACATCCCTCTGGCCCTCAGGATCCTCGACAGAGGATTCGCCAAGAACCCC
Source organism: Candidatus Aminicenantota bacterium (assembly GCA_022867105.1). Taxonomy (GTDB): domain Bacteria; phylum Acidobacteriota; class Aminicenantia; order Aminicenantales; family Saccharicenantaceae; genus JALHVH01. The sequence goes on along the minus strand of JALHVH010000250.1, from coordinate 1,349 downwards.
GACATGTGGCTCTTTCCATTCGAAGCCGGGCACATCGCCCAGAGGCAACTCAAGGACTTCGACCTGGCCCGGAAATACTACGAGAAGGCCATGGTCTTACCGGGAGCGCCCGACTTCACCAAGAGGCTCTATGCCAACGCGGCGTTAAAGGTCACGGACTACAAGACATCCTGGGAGACCTGGCTCGAGGTCTACAACACGGCCACGGACGACCGGGTGAAAAAGATCGCCTCGAACCATCTTTACCAGGTCAAGGCCGAGATGGACATCGACACCCTGAAAGAGGCCGTCGCGAAGTTCAAGGAGAAGTATAAAAGGCTTCCGGAAGAGCTGTCCCGGCTCGTGACGGCAGGGATCCTGACTTCTCTTCCCAGGGATCTGGACGATAAGGACTACGTTTATGACGCGGCGACGGGGTACGTGAAACCTCCGACCATGTGGTGGAAGCGATGAGTCTAGTCCTCATCGTGCTCATCGGCCTGGCCTGGGGCAGTTTCCTCAACGTCGTCATCTACCGTGTCCCGCTCGAGATGAGCCTGTTGAAGCCCCCCTCGACGTGCCCCGACTGCCAAAAGCGGATCAAGCCATACGACAACGTTCCTTTCTTTTCCTATCTTATCCTGCGCGGGAAATGCCGTCACTGCGGGTTCAGGATCCCGTTTTCCTATTTCCTGGTCGAGGTCCTGACGCCGGCGTCATTCGTCCTCCTCTATTTTCATCACGGCCGGACGTTGGGATTTCCCTTCATCGCATCCTGCCTGTTCGCGAGCGCGATGATCGCCCTCGGGTTCATCGACTATTACCACCAGATCCTTCCGGACGAGATCACGCTACCCGGCCTGGTCCTGGCGCTGGGCTACGGATTGGTCCGGCAGGACATGAGCTTCCGTCAGGCCCTCATTGGGGCCACGGTGGGGTCCGGATTCCTGCTCTTCGTCTACGGAGCTTATTTTCTGGTCCGCCGGAAGGAAGGACTGGGCATGGGCGACGTGACCATGCTCCTGGTCATCGGGGCCTATCTGGGCTGGCTCCCGACCGTCTTAACGCTCATCCTGGCTTCGTTCGCCGGGGCCGCGGTCGGGGTCTTCTTCATCCTGGTCCGGAAAAAGGGCATGCAGTTCGCCCTTCCCTTCGGCACGTTCCTCGCCCCGGCGGCATTCGTGGCGCTTGTTTGGGGGGGGAAGATTATCAACGCATACCTGAGCCTTTACAGACGGTGAGGGCTGAGCGCTGACAGCAGGCCTTCGCAGTCAGACTCCCGCGCCGACCTGCTGCCAGGATTTGACGACATAAGTCGGAAGTCCGGCGCTAATCCAATCCAGGTTACCCAGTGCCTCGTCGTAATGGAT
>JALHVH010000249.1 GCA_022867105.1 Candidatus Aminicenantota bacterium | reverse complement strand
TGAGGAGGCCGCGGTCCCGGAGCTGCATGACGGCGATGCCCGTGAACGTTTTAGTGATGGAGGCCCAGTGGTAGATCGTGTCCTTGTCCACCGGCTGATCCTTCTCGATGTTCGCCAGACCGTGGTATCGCTCGAGGAGGAGCCGGTTGTCGTGGTAGAGCATGAACGAGCTCCCCGCGATCCCAGCTTCCCTGACGGCGTTTTCATAAAAGTCGGAGAAATCGGCCAGCGCTTTCTTCAGGACCGGGCCGGACTTGGGGACCGCGGCCGCGGCCGTCGCGGCGGCGCAGAAAAGAACGATGAAGATGGACTTGATCATTGGGCCTCACCACTCCTTCACGATCTCGCCGAAGCATTCGAGTCCGCTCGGGATGACGGCGCCATAGCCGCCGCCCGGGCTCGTCCAGGCTCCTGCAAGATACAGGTTCTTGACAGGGGTCTTGTGGGGCAGACGCTGCGGCCCGGAGTTATCGACCGTCTGGTCCCAGCCGTAGATCGCGCCCCTGTAATTGCCGGTGTACCGGACGTTCGTCAGGGGCGTCCCCACCTCCCGGACCTCGATGGCCTTTCGGAGGCCCGGAAGCAGGGTCTTCTCGGCCGCGTCAATGAGGATGTCGGCCATCCGGTTCTTCTCGGCCTGGTAAGCCTTCTTCTTCCCGGCGAAATAGTCGGTCTCGAATTTCGCCCATAGCTCGTATCCCTGGAGGGTCATCAGGGACAGGGTGTTCTTCCCTTCCGGCGAATAACCCTTGTAGAGGTTATCGTACATGGTCGCTGAGTAGCCTCCGCCGACCTCGCCTTTGAGGCAGGCCGCGTAATCCGCCTCGACGTCGTAGCCCGAATTGTAAAAAACCTCCGTGTCCTTGACGCCTATCTCCTTGACGAGGTCCTTGTTGAGCCCCAGGAACACCTGGAAGGACGATAAGCTCGGGCTGAGCTTGTCCATCCGGCCGAAGTAATCCCGGAGGATCTCCGGGGCTCCGATCATCTTATGGAAGGTGTCATAAGCATTGGCGTTCGAAATGACGACCCGGGCCGTATATTCTTTGCCGTCGGCCGTCCCCACTCCATAAGCGGTCTGGTCCTTGACCAGGATCCTTTCGACCTGCGTCCGGAGCTTGACCTCGCCGCCGCGGGCCGAGATGAACTTCGCGAACGCATCGCTCATCTTCTGGGATTTGCCAATAGGATAAAAGCCGCCCTCCTCGAGATAGCCGATCGTGGGCATGGCGTAATAATATGTGCTGACCTTCGAGGGCGGAAGGCCGTAATATCCCCAAAGCGAGGAGATGATGCCCTTAAGCTTCGGGTCTCTTATCCGGAGGTCGACGAGGGCGCCCCACGGTTTCCCGAAGCTCTTGAAGAGGTACGGGAACTCCGTGGGGAATTGGGCCATATTCGCCCGGCCTTGGGCTTGCGAATACTTGTTGATGTCGCTGACGAGGCCTTTCATGTCCTCGAAGATCCCGGCGATGCCTTCCCGCTCCCCGGGGAACCTGTCCGTGAGCATTTTGATGTACCCGGGGACATCCCTGGCCGGAACGCGGATATCGTCGTCGGGATAGATGACCCGATAGACGTTCGGATGCGGCACGAACACGACGTCCTCGATCTCTGGGAACCCGGGAATGAGGTTCCTGACACCGTCTCTCTCCACGCCCGCCGTGGAATGGAGGGACACGTCGAAGGAGAAGCCACCCGGCCTGCGGAACACGGTGGCGTATCCGCCCGGCTTGTCGTGTTTTTCCAGGACGAGGACCTTGAACCCCTGGCGGGCGAAGGCCGCGCTGCAGCTCAGTCCTCCAAGCCCGGCGCCGATGACGATCGCATCGTACTTTCCTTCGGCCGCGTCGGCCCCGGCCCTCTTGTTCTTGGGAAAAGCGTCCCAGTCCAAGGTCATCATCGGCAGGCCCATCAGCACGGACTTCAGGAAATCCCGCCGGTCCCATGTATCGTTCGCCATCTTTCTCCTCCCCGTCGAGGCCATCAAACCGGTCCATTCCCGGACAAATATATACACCACGCTCCCTTAGAGGGCAAGTGCGGGGCAAATCTTCCCCGATGACGTTCAAGCCAAGGTCCCGGGCGGCCGTCGAGCGACAACTTGACTTGATCCCATTTTCCGTGTATTCATAGAAACCAACGAAATCTTTAGATCCTAACAAAACGGATGGATTTATTTTGTCGGGTCATGTCAAGGGAGCGAAGGTCCGTTCCGTCGTCGGACTTCTGACGGCGATCGTCCTCGTCCTGCCCGCCTCCGGGCTTGCGGCCGGGCGGAGGGCGTCCCGGCAATTCCTGACTCCGCAGACACCCCAAGCGCCCGGCTCCGGCCTTACCCTTCCCCCGTTTTCCTCCGGTCCTTCTCCAACGCTCAGCTTTTCCTATCCCCCGGACCAGGAAAAATCCCGGGACCCGAAGAGTTCTTTCGGCAAAGACGATCCGGCCGCGGTTCCCGCTCCCGGGCTCCATAAGAATACGGGCCGCGCGCTTTTCGAGATCGGGAGCGTGATGATGTACTCCCAGGTCCGCTACTGGCTGAACTACGCGAAGTTCATCGAGGACTGGCAGTTCCGCTTCAGCTGGAAGGACCAGAAGCGGAGGTTCTTCACGTTCGAGGCCTGGTCGCTCGACTCCAACGCCTTCAGCCTGAACTGGACCCACGCCTTCGCGGGGGCCCTCTATTATAACGTCGCCAGGACGAACCACTTGAGCTGGCCGCAGTCCTTCCTTTTCTCCATGGGCGGGTCGCTCTGGTGGGAATACGTCGCGGAGTGGCGCGAAGTCATCTCCCTGAACGACAACATCATGACGTCCGCCGGAGGCTACTCCGTCGGCGAAGCCTGGTTCCAGCTAGGGAAGTACTTCATCGGGCGCAACGGATTTTTCAACAGGCTCCTGAGCTTCATCGACCCGTTCATGAAGCTGAACCATTGGCTCGATAAGGAGCAGAGTAAGAACCTTTCCTTGGGGCCGGAGCCCGGCTGGCATTCTTTCCGCTTCTTTCTCGGTCAAAGGAGCATGCCGGCCTCCAAGGGCGATGGCTCCCAAAACAATTTCATCGTGGGTTTTCACACGCAAATCATCCACCTCCCGGACTACGGAAAGCCCGGTAAAACCGGGAGGATGGTCATGGATACCGTGGCCTCCGATCTGGACGTCGATTTCGCGTTCCTCCACGGTCGCATCGAAGAGGCCAACATCTCCACCCGGGTCGTCGGCCTGGGCTATTTCAAGCAGGAGATAGACGCCGACCTCCGCGGATACGCGTATTGCTTCGGCATGGGCTCCGCGTTCACCCTGTACAAGAAGAAGTCCGTCGCCCCCTACGACTCGAGCTCGGTCCCCGTCAAACAGGGCTTCGACCTTCATCTTGAAGAACCGCGAGAATTCAGGGATAAACTCTCCGTCGTCCATGTCGTGGGGCCGGTCTTCGATTATACGAAATTCTCTCCGGCATCGAGACTCCGGCTCGTCTTCGACGCCTACCTGGACTTCGGGCTCGTCAACTCCTACGCCCTGAACAAATACTCCGTCGGTCGGGACCTCACCGGGGTCAAGACGACGCTCCTTTATTACGGCTACTATTACGGGCTCGGAACAACGTTCTCCTCGGGGCTGACCTACAACATCCACGGCCTGGAGTTCAACGGACTTGTAAGATATCAAGCTTACGGTTCGGTGGACGGGCTCGATAGATTCCAGAAGGAGGTCACGGACGACTTCCACCCGACGGACACCAGGCTGACGTACCGGATCGGGGCCGCCCTGCGCTTCCCCGACACGCCTGTCGAGCTCTATGGAAGTTATGAGGGCATCGACCGGCGCGGGGTCATCAAGGACACCCGGAACGGCAGCCTGGAGAACAGGTACACGCTCTTCGTGAGCTACAAGTTCTGATCCCTCCCTCTTCCTCCCATAGGGCTTTCTCCATGGTAACCACGGCGGGCGGTGCTATTTCTTATCTGAAGCCCCGGGCTTGGTCAGCGGCAGACCGGCCTTGCAGAACGGGCAGACCTCGGGCTCGAACGCCTCGACCTTGAGGGCGAGGAGGCTTCCGACCGGCTTCCCTTCGATGAGGACGGACCCGGCGGTCCGGTCGACGAGGACATGGATCCCGGCGACGGCGACCTGCTTCTCCTTCAAGCATTCGAGGACCTCCTGGATGGAGCCGCCCGTCGTCAGGATGTCTTCGACGATGATCGCCCGGGAGCCGTCGAGGCCGCTGAAACCCGAGCGAAACGACATCTTCCCGTCGACGCGCTGGGAAAAGGCGAACGTCTTCCCGAGTTTGAGCGCGGCCAGGAAGCCGATGGCGATGGCGCCGTAGGCGGGCGAGACGACGGTATCGAAATCCGCGCCGGCGGCCTCGATCTTCCCGACGAGGAGGTCGACGATCCGGTCGAGAACGTCGGGCTTCCGGATGAGGCGGATCTTCTCGAAGTACCACTCGGAGTGTTTCCCGGAAGTCAGCTTGAAATGGCCCTGGAGCAGGGCGTCGCATTCCTTGAAGAGGGCCAGGACTTTTTCTTGAGTGTTCTGGGTCATCGTTATCCTCGCGGTTGAATTTTACCTTCGATGTTTCTTACCGGCATCGCACATCACGACAACGTTCTCCGGCGGGACGTTGGGCAGGATGTTACGGAACGTGCAGGGGAACATGGCACTTCCCCATTTATCTCAGGGAAGGAAGAAAGTCAAGATGATGGGACACCGATCCCGTGTTGACAAGAATTCGACAATCAGTATACTGAAAACGCATCAGGCGAATGATCATGGAACCCGGCCAAGTCTTGGCGCACTACCGCCTTCTCGAGCAGCTCGGCAAGGGGGGCATGGGAGTCGTCTGGAAGGCCCGCGACCTCAAGCTCGAGAGGGACATCGCCATCAAGGTCCTTCCGGAAGGGGCCGTGGCCGACCCCGGCCGGCGGGCTTTCTTCGAGCGTGAGGCGAAGGCCGTCGCCGCGCTCCATCACCCCAATATCGTCACCATCTACACTATCGCCGAAGCGGAAAACGTCCGCTTCTTCACGATGGAGCTCGTCGATGGCAGGCCGCTTTCGAAGCTCATCGTTCCCGGAGGGGTCCCCCTCGACCTTTTCTTCAAGATCGCCATCCCCCTGGCCGACGCCGTCGCCGCCGCCCACGAGCGCGGGATCATCCACCGCGACCTGAAGCCGGGGAACATCCTGATCGATCCCTCCGGAAAGGTGAAGATCCTCGACTTCGGCCTGGCGCAGATCCTCGATCCCGTTCCCGCGATCGAGGGGATCGAGAAGGCCAGAACGGCCACCCTCGAGGAATCGTTCACGGGGACGATCTCCTACATGTCCCCCGAGCAGCTCAGGAACGAAGTCCTCGACCACCGCACCGACCTCTTCTCCCTGGGGATCATCCTCTACGAACTGGCGACCGGAGAGCACCCTTTCGGCGGGATAACCATCGCTGATACGATCGCCGCCATCCTCAGGGAGGAACCCCGTCCGGCGTTCGAGCTGAACGCCAAGCTGCCGCGCCCGCTTGACCGAATCCTGCGGCACTGCCTCGAAAAGGACCGTGGGAACCGGACGGCCTCGGCCGTCGACCTCCGCGATGAGATAGGACTCATGAGCCGGGACCAAAGCGCGGGAGGGGTCGCGGAGATCCCGTCCATCGCGGTGCTCCCCTTCGCCGACATGAGCCGGGAAAAGGACCAGGCCTACTTCTGCGAGGGGATCGCGGAGGAGATCATCAACGCCCTCTTCCGCGTCCAGGGACTGCGCGTGGTGTCCCGGACGGCCTCCTTCCAGTTCACCGGCTCGACCGTCGAGCTCAAGGAGATCGGACGCCGTCTCCATGTCGACGCGGTCCTTGAAGGGAGCGTTCGCAAGTCCGGCAACCGGCTCCGGATCACGGCCCAGCTGGTGGACGCGGGCCGGGGTTACCACCTTTGGTCGGATTCGTTCGACCGGGAGATGAAGGACATCTTCGAGATCCAGGAAGAGATCGCCCGGAACATCGTCCGGGCCCTCCAGGTCACGCTCACCCCCAAGGAGAAGGGAGCCCTGCGGCCGGCGCCGACCCGTCGTATCCAGGCCTACGACTACTATCTGCGGGGGCGGAGCTTCTATTACCAGTATGGCCGGAACGACATCGAGTTCGCCCTCCAGCTTTTCTCCCGGGCGACCGAGCTTGACCCGGAATACGCCCTCGCCTACGCGGGCCTCGCGGACTGCTGGTCCTATATCTATCTCAACTCGGAGCGCAACGATTCCGTGCGCAATCAGGCCAAGGCCGCAAGCCGCCGGGCCGTCGAGCTGGCCCCACGCTCCGCGCAGGCCCAGGCCTCCTACGCCCTGGCCATGTCGATCGAAGGCTTCAAAGAGGAAGCGGAGCGCGGCTTCGAGACCGCCATCCGGCTCGACCCGGAGCTCTTCGAGGCCTGGTATTTCTACGCCCGCCACACCTTCGTCAGCGGGGATCTCGAGAAGGCCGCCCGCTATTACGAGGAAGCGAGTCGCGTGCGTCCGGACGACTACCAGTCCCCCCTGCTCGTCGCCCAGAGCTACGACGACCTCGGCCGTCCGGACGAAGGGCGGGCCGCCCGGCGGAAGGGCGTCGCCCTGGCCGCCGAACGTCTCGAGCTCCGCCCCGACGACGCCCGCGCGCTCTACATGGGCGCCAACGGTCTCGTCGCCCTCGGGGAGCGCGAAAAAGGCCTCGAATGGGCACGGAGGGCGAAGGCCATCGCACCCGAACAACCCATGCTCCTCTACAACCTGGGCT
>JALHVH010000248.1 GCA_022867105.1 Candidatus Aminicenantota bacterium | reverse complement strand
TCTTGACGCCGCCCTTCGTTTCGATGATGTCCGCGGCGATGGTGCCTTGGACGAGATACTTGGCCTTGCTTCTGAGGACCTCCCTGCCGAAGGTCCTGTAGAACGTGTAGCGGAACACCTTCCGCTTCTCTTCGGGGTCGACCTTCCCTTTCAAGGCGTCAAAGAATTCATCGCTCGTATTGACGATCTCGACATCGATTCCGAGCTTCCCGAAGATCTTCCGGACCTCATTGGGCTCATTCTGGCGCATCAGCCCGTCGTCGATGAAAAGGACCTTGAGCTGCGGCCCGAGCGCCCGGTGGGCCAGGACGGTACAGGCGGAGCTGTCGACCCCGCCCGAAAGCGCGGAGATGGCTTTACCGCTCCCCACGGTCTTCTTGATCTCGTCGATCTGTTTCTCGATGAATTTCTTGGTATTCATGGACGCCTCCCTAATTCACGTTTGTCAAATGATACAACAACAGGGCCGAATTGAAAAGCGACGGCGATTTTTTGGGGGGATGTCCGGGTCATCCCAAGAGATGAGGGGAGGGGGCGAAAAATCACCCGGGAAACTACCGGGCCGGATGATTGACGGGTCACCGGGGGTCTGGGAATATTGGGCCACTAACAAGGAGGGCCGCATCCAAGGCTTTTGCGAAGATTTCAGGGAGCAGGGTTAGGGTCCCTCTCCCGGCCCTCCTTTTCCTTCCTCTCAAGAGAAACGAGGAAAAGCATCCAGGGAAGGGAACGCCGATCGTCGGCGACGGGATATTTTACGCCCCTTTTTCCCTTCCTCTTAAATATAGTCGTGGGTGTCAGGAAAAATTGAATACGGCTTGAAAAAACAGCGGGGCCCAGTAAGGGTCAAACCTACTCTTTTGACAAAATGACAAAAGGAGATATTTTTCACGTGATCCAACTATTTTGTCAAAAGAGTAGGTTTGACCCTTACTTCGGCATAGACTTGCGGGGGCAAATTCGCTAGAATAGAAACTTGAATAAAAAAAGGGAGAAGAACATGATAAGAGCAACCCATTTGAGAGCGATGGCGTTCCTGGGCATCCTGACAACGATCCTGGCGGGGTCCTTGTTTTCCCAGTATTCACAAAGGCCGCCGATGGGCGCCCGCATGGAGGCCCCCACCGAGGCCGATTATGCCCTGACCTTGCGGAACTGGTTCATCCAGTCCTCGGCCAAAGTCACGGCCGGAGGGGACGAGATCTCCCGGCCGGGCCTTCTCATGGACCGGTGGTACCCGGCCAACGTTCCGGCCACGGTCCTGGGGACGCTTGTCCAGAACAATGTCCACGCCGACCTTTTCTTCGGCGACAACCTCAAGAGGATCCCGGTGGATGATTTCAAGGTCTCCTGGTGGTACAGGACGGAGTTTCCGCTGACGGCGGACCCTTCGAAAACCGCGTTCAAGCTCGAGTTCGACGGGATCAACTACAGGGCCAACATCTGGCTCAACGGGAAGAAGATCGCCGACGCCTCGGAAGCTTACGGCGCCTTCCGCCGGTTCGAGTTCGACGTGACGGCCGCCGCCGCGCGCGGCGGGATGAACGTCCTGGCTGTCGAGGTCTTCCCGCCGCAACCCGGCGAGCCGACCATAGGTTTCGTTGACTGGGACCCGGCCCCGCCCGATAAGAACATGGGGATCTGGAGGGAGGTCCGTGTCAAGTCTTCCGGCGACGTTTCCATAAACTTCCCGTATGTCATCACCAAGCTCGACCTCGAGACGCTTAAGGAGGCCGGCCTTACCGTGAGCGCCGAGCTCCGGAACAATTCACCGAACAAGGTCTCCGGAACGCTCGAGGGCCGTCTGGAATCCACAAAATTTTCCAGAGAAGTCATCCTGGAGCCGAAAGAGTCCAAAAAGGTCATTTTCACTCCGGAGGATACGCCTGAGCTGAAAATAAAGAACCCGCGGGTCTGGTGGACCCACGACCTGGGCACGCCGGAGCTCTACGTCCTCGGCCTCGCCTTCCGGCTGAAAATGGAAAAATCCAAGATCGAAGAAAAGCCCGCGGTCGAAGAGACGGCCGCGAAAAAGGAAGAGGACAAGGGCAAGGACGGCCCATGGGGGAAAGGCAAGGACAAAATGATGCCCCGCAACCTATTCTTGGACGTCAGGATGGTCCGCTTCGGCATCCGCGAGGTTTCGGACTACTTCAACGACCAAGGCCACCGGGGCTACAAGCTCAACGGCAGGAAGGTCCTCATCCGCGGCGGCGGCTGGACGGACGATCTGCTCCTCGACAATCGCCGGAAGAAGGTGGCGGCCGAGGTCGCCTACGCCCGTCACATGAATCTCAACACCCTGCGGCTCGAAGGGTTCTGGGGCTCGAGCGAGGACCTCTACAACCTCTGCGATGAGAACGGGATCCTGCTCATGGCCGGTTGGAGCTGCCAATGGGAATGGGAGCACTACCTCGGCAAGCCCACGGACGAGCGCTATGGCGGCATCCTGACGCCGGAAGATATCCAGCTCGTCGCCCTATCCTGGAAGGACCAGGTCCGGTGGCTGAGGAACCATCCGAGCATCTTCGTCTGGGCGGAAGCGAGCGACCTCATCCCGAAGCCCGAGCTCGAGAAAGAATATATCCAGATCCTGAAGGAAGACGATCCCACCCGGCCAACCCTCATCTCCACCAAGGGAAAGACGAGTGTGCTGACCGGAAATTCCGGGGTCAAAATGCTGGGGCCCTACGATTGGGTCCCGCCGGTCTACTGGTACGTCGATACCAAGCACGGCGGCGCCTACGGGTTCAATACCGAAACCGGCCCCGGCGCCCAGGTCCCTCCGATCGAGAGCCTGAAAAAGATGATCCCGGAAAAGGACCTCTGGCCCATTAACGATATCTGGTACTTCCACTGCTGCCGGAATGAGTTCAGCACGCTCGAGCGCTATAATGAGGCCATGACGAAGCGCCTGGGAGCGCCCAAAGACCTCAACGACTATCTGGCCAAGGCCCAGTACTTGAATTACGAGGGCATGCGGGCCATGTTTGAGGCCTTTGTGGCCAACAAATACAAGACGACCGGGATCATCCAGTGGATGTACAACGCGGCCTGGCCCAAGCTCTGGTGGCAGCTCTACGACTACTACCTCATGCCCAACGGAGCGTTCTACGGCGCCCGCAAGGCTTGCACCCCCCTCCATGTCATCTATAACTACGGGACGCGCGAGGTCGTGGCGGTGAACAATACGCTCAAACCGGAAAACGGTCTCAAGGCCTCCATCCGGGTCTACGATATCGGGCTCATAGAGAAATACGCCAAGGACGTCCCGGTCTTCGGGCTGGCCGCCGACGAGGTCAAGGCTCTCGATGTCCTCCCCGAGGTCCCGGGGCTAGACGCGGCCTGCTTCGTCGACCTCCGTCTCAAGACCAAGGACAACGTCCTCGTGAGCGCAAACTTCTACGTCCTGTCCCCGAAGGCGGAAATTCTGGACGAGGATAACTCGAAATGGTTCGTGACGCCGGTCAAGGAGTTCGCCGACCTTACGGCCCTCCAGGGGCTCCCGGCCGTCCAGGTCAAGGAGAAGCACTCCATCAAGAAGGATGGGCTTGGGCAGGTCATCACGGTGGAACTGGAGAACCCGACGCCCAACCTCGCCTTCCAGGTCGAGCTCAACGTTTATAAGGCCGGCACGGACGAGGTCGTCCTCCCCATCTTCTGGGACGACAACTACGTGACACTCCTCCCCGGCGAAAAAAGGAAGGCCCGGGGGTTCTTCGCCCTCGACGACCTGGGCGGGGCGGAACCCGA
>JALHVH010000247.1 GCA_022867105.1 Candidatus Aminicenantota bacterium | reverse complement strand
GAAATCAGGATCTGGGAATAGAAGGAGAATGGCCCAAAGCCCAACGATGGCTCAAATCCCGCGATCCTCTGTTCAGCCATTAGCCCGGAGACAGATCTAGGTACATTGACGACCTTCGCGGCAGGTGATATTCTTAATTTGATTATTAAGATAGGGATATTCGGAAATGCTTTGTCCCCGGTGTCAGTTTGCAAATCCGGCGGGCGCGTCTCATTGCCGTCGATGCGGCGTCCCCCTTGAACCGTCCGTCGAGGCCCTCCCGTTCCAAACGAAAACGTTTCTTACGCCTTTCAAAGAATTTGTCCGGGGGGAGATTTTTGCGGGAAAGTACAGGGTCTTTGAACAGCTGGGGCGAGGGGGAATGGGGGTGGTCTATAAAGCGGAAGACCTGAAACTCAACCGCCCTTTGGCGCTTAAATTTTTATCCGCTGGATTGACCCAGGACCCGATTCATAAAAAGCGATTTATTCAGGAGGCCCAAACGGCCTCGGCATTGAACCATCCGCACATTTGCACGATTTATGAAGTCGGCGAAGAGAAAGGCCATCCTTATATCGCCATGGAATATGTGGAAGGCAAAATTCTAACCAAGATCATTCCGCCCGAGGGGCTGCCGACGGAGGCCGTCTTGCGCTTTGGCGTTCAGATCGCTGACGCACTCCGTTATGCCCATGAGCGTGGCATCATCCATCGTGACCTTAAGACTTCCAACCTGATGATATCCCCGGAGGGCAGGGCAAAGATCCTGGACTTCGGCCTGGCCAAGCGCATCCGAAACGATGATTTGAAAAAAGTCTCGCAGTCCCAACAAGGATTGACAGAGGAAGGTTCCTTGATGGGAACGCTGCATTATCTGGCGCCCGAAGTCCTTCGCGGCGAGCCGGCCGGCTTTCAGGGCGATATTTGGGCTGCAGGAGTCGTGCTGCATGAGATGATAACCGGGGGGCTGCCGTTTAGAGGTCAAACGGCATTTGAAGTGACATCCGCCATTCTGCGGGACAAACCGTCCCCTCTGCCGGCGCGAGTGCCCCTGAATCTGAGAGAAATCATCCAGAGATGCCTGGAAAAAGACAAATCCAAGCGGTACGCGCGTGCGGAGGAAGTCTTGAGCGCCCTAGAGGCGATCGCGCCCGCGACGGCAGCTGGCCTTGTTCTTCCGGCTCAAGAAGTCCGGCGAAGGCGGAAACTATGGGTATTGCCAGCAACTTTAATGATTATCGCCTTGGGTTATCTCGTGACCTTCACCGGAATAATCAACAAACGACGAGCGGCAGAAATGAACCGGGAACGCTTGGGCAGCGCGGCTCAGGCTTCGCCTAATTCTGAGGCCAACGAGTATTTTGAAAAGGGGATGCTCTTTTTACTCCATCAATTTGACCTGCCGAGGGCGAGGCTGATGCTGGAGCGTGCCTTGGAATTTGACCCGAAGTTCTCCGAGGCAAGAGCCTGGTATGGGTTCACGTTCGTTCTGGAAATCGATAGCGGCAATTCCAATGATACAAGCGCGCTGTACCGGGCTGAAGAAGAGCTGCGTCACGCCCTTCGGGATGATCCCAATTCAGGGAGAGCCCACTCCAGTATGGCTGCCCTCTATCTATACCAGGGTAGAAAAGAG
>JALHVH010000246.1 GCA_022867105.1 Candidatus Aminicenantota bacterium | reverse complement strand
CTCCACGCTGAACATCATCTACCCCGAGGTCTACCTGAATGAAAAGGACCCCGACGAGCGGATCGCCGGCATCCGGAAAAACATGAAGAACTACATTGACGAAGGCCTTTTCGTGAGGACCGAAGGCTTCGTCTATGTCGAACGCCAGACCGAGGATCACACCCGCAAGGGACTTATGGCCTGCCTGGATCTCGAGGCCTATGACTACCGGAAGGGGTCCACGAGCCTCATCCGGGCGACGGAAGGGACCATCCTCGAGCGCATCCCGCCCCGGGTCCGCATCCGGGAGGGCGCACCTCTCGAGCTTCCGCATATCATGGTCCTCATCGATGATCCGGAAAACCGAGTCATCGGGCCTCTCGCCGAGAACAAGGACCGGCTTCGGAAGCTCTATGATTTCGCGCTGATGATGGACTCGGGACGCCTCGCCGGCTATAGGGTCGACGACCCGGCCCTCGAGCGCGGGGTCCTCGACGCCCTCCGGGCGCTTGCCGATCCGGTCTCGTTCGCCAGGAAATACGATCTGAAGCCGGCCACCCCCGTCCTTCTCTATGCGATGGGCGACGGGAACCACTCGCTGGCCACCGCCAAAGCCATCTGGGAGAAGACCAAGGAGGCCGCCGCGGACAGGACGGCCGTCCTGGCTTCCCCCCTGAGGCACGCTCTCGTGGAACTTGTCAACCTCCACGACGACGCCCTGAACTTCGCGCCCATCCACCGGATCATCTTCGAAAAAGCCCCGGGCCGATATATCCTTGAGGAAATGAAAGCCTTCTACCGCGGCCGCTGGGCGTTCTCGGCCTGCGCGAACTTCGAAGAGATGAGGACGGCCGTGGATTCGGCCACGGCCGGGCTCCACAAGATCGGGGTCATCCGCGGCGGCGAATATGGCGTCATCGAGGTCTCGGAACCCAATTCCAATCTTCCCGTCGGCACCCTCCAGACCTTCCTGGACGCCTTCCTGAAGAGCAAGGGGGCCCACAGCATCGATTACGTCCACGGGGCGGATGCGGTGATCAAGCTTGGGAGTTACCCCGGGAACGAGGGCTTCTATCTTCCGGCGATGGACAAGGACCAGCTTTTCCGGACGGTCATCTTGGACGGCGCCCTCCCCCGGAAGACCTTCTCCATGGGCGAGGCTTGGGAGAAGCGGTTCTATATGGAAGCCCGGAAGCTCGTCTGAACATCCGGAACGACATCAACTTATTCGGCCCCGTCCCAGCAATACGTGCAGAGCTTTTCCTTGGGTAGCCCGATGGCCTCCACCAGGTCTTCCATGCGCTGGTATTTGAGCGTCGTCAGGTTAAGGCGTTTCCGGATGCTCTCTTCCATGGCCCTGTACTTGTCCGTGCCGGCCTTCGTGTATTCGGAGAAATCCTCGACGTTCTCCCCGTCGATCTCCCGGATGGCGCGCCGGGCGGCCAGGTCCATCTCCGACCGGGAGACCGAGAAATTCAGGAACTTACAGCCGTAAACAAGAGGCGGACAGGCCGGGCGCATGTGGACCTCGAGAGCGCCGACGTCGTAAAGCCTCTGGACCGTATCCTTGAGCTGGGTCCCCCGGACGATGGAATCTTCGCAGAACAGGAACTTCTTGCCAACGATGAGTTCTTTAATGGGAATGAGCTTCATCCGGGCGACAAGGTCCCGGACATCCTGGTTCTGGGGCATGAAACTTCGCGCCCAGGTGGGCGTGTACTTGACAAAGGGCCGTTTGAACGGGACCCCGGCTTCGGCGGCATATCCAAGCCCATGGCCGACTCCCGAATCGGGGATCCCGGCCACGAAGTCGATGGAGATGGGGTTCCTCCTGGCCAGGCAGGCCCCGCACCTGTTCCTGACCGATTCGACGTTGATGCCTTCGTAGCTCGAGGCCGGATAACCGTAATAGACCCAGAGGAACGCGCAGATCTGGAGGACGTCCTCCGGGGCATGCCGCGTCTCGAACCCGTCGGCCGTGATGAAGTCGATCTCTCCGGGCCCCAAATATTTCAAGGTCTCGAACCCCAGGTTCGGGAAAGCGCACGTCTCCATGGCCGCGGCCGTGGTCCCGTCCTTCCGCCCGATGACGATGGGGGTTCTCCCTCTTTTGTCACGAGCCGCATAGATCCCCTTGTCCGTCAGGATGAGAATGGAACAGGACCCCTGGATCGAATCCTGGGCGAGCCGGATGCCCTCCTCGAACGTCTCCCCCTGGTTGATCAGCGTGGAGACGACCTCCGTGGGGTTGATCGTGCCGCCGCTCATCTCAGAGAAGTGAAGGCGCCGGCTCCGG
>JALHVH010000245.1 GCA_022867105.1 Candidatus Aminicenantota bacterium | reverse complement strand
GTTACAATGTATGAACGGCACTGAATGCCGTCCTCAAGCCCCCGTAGCGGAGGGGGGACCCGTCGGCTTTTTCGACGGGGGGAACCGACGGGACTGGTTCCCCGGGGGTCGGGGGAGTGAGGGCGGCTTCAGGCCGCTTAAGGTCAGATGTCAAACTATCTAATGCGTTCGTATTAGCTTACGTATATGAATCGCTCTCGCGTCAGCGCGTAAACGCCATCCTTGATACCGAACATCTCCCCGACGATATCCTGAGGACGGGGGCATTGTCCCGGAAGAATGGGCACCGTGATGAAGAGCTTTCGCCTCTTCCACTCCAGGTCCAGGGTGACACCTTCCGGTTTCTTGGGCTCATAGGCTGCGATCAGGGCCCTGGCCGTTTTCACCCCTTCCGGAAATCGGGCACCTGACGCGTCTCCGGCCGCGCGAACGGCCTCTTCGACCCCGGGGTCCCTCATGTCCAGCGAATAGACGACCGCTTTCAAGGTCCGATTCAGGGAAGGCGCCCCCGGACTGAGCCGCGAGAGCTTCCGCATACGGATCCCCGCCGGAAGGGACCTGTTCATGCGCCCGATGAATTCCTTTTCATCGAACATGAAGGCCGAGCGGAACTCCAAGGGCTCTTCCCGGCCCTCCATCCCCAAAGCCAAAGCCGGGCCATAAGAGACCAGCATCTTGGGATGAAACCCCTGGGACTGCAGCACCGTGACCCCCGCCCTCCGAAAGGCCCTCTGCAGGACGTGGATGAGATCGATGTGGGACAGGAAGCGGGCCGGTCCCCGCTTGGAAAAGAGGACCAGATAGCGCTCCGTAGCATCGGAGCTTTTCCCTATCCGGGGTGCCCTGCCCGGCGTGACCCTGATTCTTTCCGAATACGTCTTGACCTTGAGCTCTGGAAGGTCGCAAGCCCGGCATTCCGCGCACGTCGTTTCATAACAGGAAGGAGATCCCATCCCCTCGAGCGCCCTGCCCAACTCCAACCGCAGGTGGGACTTTCTTATCTTGGTGTCGATATGATCCCAAGGCAGGACGGCTTCGATATCGATTTCCTTCCAATAGTCCTCCGGCGAGACGCCTTCCCGGACGAAGGCCTCATGCCAAAGGTCTACGTTCAGATGATCTCCCCAGCTATCGAACCTGGCACCTTTGTCCCAGGCGGCCTTCAGGACACCCGACAAGCGCCTGTCGCCCCTTGAAAACACGGCCTCCAAAAGCGAAGTCTCGACGGGGTGTTTCTTGAACTCCACGGACCTCGACCGGCGCAGCTCGGAGCGCAGGTATTCCTGCTTCTCAGAAAGAGTCTCCCCGTCGTCCATGGCAAGCCATTGGAAAGGAGTGTGCGGCTTGGGGATGAAGGAAGACACGCTGAGGTTGATGCGCGGCGGCGCGCCAAGGATCTTTTCTCCGAGGTCCATGATGTCCCTGACGAGGTTGACGATCCCGGCCAGGTCCTCGTCCCTTTCCGTGGGGAGGCCGACCATGAAATAGAGCTTGACGAGCTTCCATCCCCTGGAGAAGGCAAATGTCAGGGCGTCCCGGATCTCTCGGTCGTCGAGCTTCTTGTTGATGACGCGGCGCAGGCGCTCCGTTCCGGCCTCCGGAACGAGGGTGAAGCCCGTCTTCCGCACCTTGACGATGTTCTCCACGATCTCGGGCGAAAGTCCTTTGGGCCGAAGGGAGGATAGGGATAGCGAAACCTTCCGTTCTTCGAGTTCTCCCATGAGGACCCTGATCGTCTCTTCAAGATAGGGGTAATCACTAATGGACAGGGCGGTCAGGGAAGCGTCCTCGTATCCGGTGCGGCAAAGGCTTCGACCCATCGTGCGGATGATCTTATCGGGACTCTTGACCCTGAAGGGGAAGTAGAGGCTCGAGGCCTGGCAGAACCGGCAGTTCTGCGGGCAGCCCCTGGCGGCCTCGATGGCGACCCGATCGAAAACGGCCCTCACGCCGGGGACGACAATCCTGTCGGGGAACTCCGAATTCGCAAAGGTCTTCAGGACCCTTTTTTCGATCCTGGTGGGGGCGCCCCCCATGGGCCTTGGAACGACGAGCGGAGACCTGTCCGTCTTTTCGGGCTCATAGAGCGATGGAACATAAACCCCCTTGACCCCCGAAAGCTCCCTAAGGGCCGTTCGTCTGTCCGCGCCGGCTTTCTTCAACGACATGATCTTTTCCACGATCTCCGGGAAGGCCTCTTCCCCATCGCCCAGGAGGAAAAGATCGAAGAAGTCGGCCACCGGCTCCGGATTGAAGGATGCCGGCCCGCCGGCGATGATGAAGGGCGCGTTTCTGTTCCGCTCGGAACAAAGAACGGGGATGCCGCCGAGATCGAGAACGGTCAGGATATTAGAATAATTGAGCTCGTAGAGGAGAGAAACGCCTACGATGTCGAACTCGTGGAGCGGGATCCTGTTCTCCAGGGAATAAAGGGGAAGATCGGCTCCCCTGAGTCCCTGCTCGAAGTCCGGCCAGGGGGCGAAGACCC
>JALHVH010000244.1 GCA_022867105.1 Candidatus Aminicenantota bacterium | reverse complement strand
CTTGTCCAGAGTCTCGAAGAACGAGAATTTCCGGAACGTCCAGCATTGAACGGCGATCGGAAAGGGCTTGATGCGGACATCCTGGTACTTCGTTTCCGCGACTTTTTGCTGCCATTCCGGGGAAATGTGGCGGATCTGGGGCGCCGCGGGCTGCTTCGCGGCCCAGGCCGCCGTCGCCATAAGAAGGATGAAGAGTGCCATTGTCAGGCATAGATACTTTTTCATTGGACCTCCATGTTTGTCCGATCGACGGCCGTCACTTCTTCCTGGGGTTCCATGTCCCCTTGGCCACGGCCGGGATGAATTCCTCAAGGCCCGCGACGGGGAACGTGACGGTCTTTTCCCGTTCGGCGCTCATGTAGGCCGCCATCAGAAGCTCGGTGACGTTAAGGCCGTCGCTGAAGTTCTCATCCGGCCGCTTGCCGTCCAAGAAGGATTCGACCATGTGACGGTTCTCTGCGGTGTATCCGTATTCCGTTTCTTCCGAGCTGACCACGGGCATGAGGCCGGCTTCGGCGTTCTGTTTTTCAACCATGTCCTCGCCCGCGGCGCTCTTCACGTTTCGGCTGAAGAAAATTTTGAGCCCGGCGTCCAGATTATTGATCGCCAGCGAATACTCGGGCCCGAGCAGCTCCATGCTGAGGCGGACGCCGGCGCCGACGTAGCACCACGACGTGGTCGTCTCGACGATCAATGGGCTGCCCTTCTCATCCCTGTATTCGACAAGGGAGCGCGCGAAATCCTCGGCGGGGCGGTTGATGTAATCCGTTTTTCCGCCCGAATTATCGGCCAGGACCTTGGCGTATTTCGGGTTCTGCCACTTCAGACAGGCGGTATGGGCCGTGATCTTGACCGGCGTGAGGACACCCCGTTCGGCTCCGGGAGGGGTCAGCATGAACCTGGCTTCTTCCACCGAATGGCACATCATGTCGTTGAGGACGCCGCCGCCCTGGAGGGGACCCTCCCAAAACCAGGGCATATGGGGTCCGCTGTGCTCCTCGGCCGCCCGGGCGAGATAGGGCCGGCCGCACAAGCGCGCGCCGCGTGCCCAGACGATCTCCTTGCCGCGGACGACGTCGGGGCAGAAGACCTGGTTCTCGAGGTATCCGTCGAGGAGATCGGCCTTTCGGGCCAGGCCGAGCATGGCCTTGGCCTCCCTGACATTCCGGCCAAGGGGCTTCTCGCAGGCGACACCGATGAGTTTCGCCCTGCCCTTTTGCCGGGCGTGAACGATCTCTTCCATGACCTCAAGTCTCGTGTAGTTGGGCGAGCAGATCCAGACGGCGTCGATGTCCGGGTTTTCGATCATCTTGGTCAGCGACTTATAGGGCCTGGCGTCGCCGATTCTGAGCTTTTTGGCCAGGGCGCAGGCCTCGCCGGCCCGCGCTTCGTCCGGATCCACGATCCCCAGGACATCGGCGTCGCGGACGCCGACCCATGAGCGGAGGTGGAAGCGGGTGATGAAGCCCCCTCCCACGAAACCGACACCGAGACGTTTGTGAGTCTTCATTTATACCTCCAAAGCGGGGACACGTGTCTCCGGCACATGCCCCGATAAGATCGGGGACCCGGCCCGTTGGCACGCGTCCTTCATGTTCTATCCTTGCTGAGGAGCTGGGGTCTTTCTTTCCTTGAACAGGAGGACGAAGGCCGCGGCGCAGGCAAGCGTCAGGACCGTCGGGACCCAGAAGACGTTCCGCCAGTTGGTCGCTCCGCCGACGGTGAAGACGTTTTGGATCCAGCCCGAGAAGTTCGAGCCGACGAAATTTCCGATCCCCAGGATGACCACGGCGATCAGGCTTTGGGACGAAGCACGGATGTCGGCCGGCGCGATCGTGTCCACGTAGATATAGGCCGCCGTGAAGAAGAAGACATAACAGAAGCCGTGCAGGGAGAGCGAGGCGATGACCAGCCAGGCCGGTCCGCCGATGACGAAGATGATATATCGGAGCGGCCACGCCAGGACGCCGAGGGTCATGGTCTTCTTGATGCCAAACTTGGGCAGGACCTTTGGGAGGAGCAGGGCCATGACGAAGATCTCGGCGAACTGGGCGATGGTCATGACCATGGACAGCCACGTGGAGGCGACGCCGATCTTGGGCGAAGTCAGGAACGGGGCGGTCAAGACGTAGTAGAACTGGAGTTCTGTGGCCACGATGAAGGCGATGACCGTGAAGATCAGGAAATCGCGATCCCTGAGCATCTTGGCGGCCTCGAAGAACGCCCAGGGCTTGGCCCCTTCCTTCTTGGGCGGGGTGTGCGGCAGGCCGAAGGCCATGATGCCCATGATGATGGAAAAGAGCCCGGCCAGGAAGAGGGTGTCCCCCTTGACCGAGATCCAGGGTGCGGACTTGGCCAGGAAACGCCATCCGGTGAGCGACCAGCCGGCGGCGATCCAGCCGATCGTCCCCCAGACCCGGACTCGACCGAAATCCTTCTCCGAGTCCTTCAGGTTGATGAAAGCGATGGAGTTCGTCAGGGCCAGGGTCGGCGCGTAGACGATGCAATAGATAAGCATGATCCAGATCATGGCCGTGTAGCTCGCGACGGCCGCGCCGAGGAGAAGGATGGCGCCGCCGACGAGCTGGCTGACGCCGATGACCTTTTCGGTGGGGAAGTAACGGTC
The DNA here is from genome assembly GCA_022867105.1 of Candidatus Aminicenantota bacterium. Lineage (GTDB taxonomy): Bacteria > Acidobacteriota > Aminicenantia > Aminicenantales > Saccharicenantaceae > JALHVH01. The sequence continues at coordinate 589 of JALHVH010000244.1, read as the reverse complement.
GGACAGCTGGCCCCCGACGAGCGGGGCGATGATCGTGGCGATGGGCAACAGGCTCATGATGAAGCCATACTGGATCCCGGTGAAATGGAGATCGTTCTGAAGGTAGGCCGTCAGCACCGGGGCCCAGGCCCCCCAGACGGCATACTCCAGGAACATCATCGCACCCAGGCGGAACTTAGCGCTCATGATGACCTCTCTTTCGTTTCGGGAATTTCGTAGGCATGGAACTGAAGCCAACGTTATAAAAAATCATGGGCCTTGTCAACGGAGTATCCGGACGCGCTGAAAATGTCAAAATTTGACGTTTTTTTCGGGTTTTGTTATGCTCCTCGCCGGAAGGATTTCCCATTCTTTGGTGATACGGCTGGCGGGGCCGGAGGATATGAAGGAAAAGCGTAAGGAGAAAAGGATTTTCGAAGAGGACAAGGTCGTTCTGAGCCTTGTGCCTGAGGGAAACGTCCGCAGGTCTCCGGAGACCTATTATTCTCTGACGCGGGATATATCCGCCGGAGGCGTTCGCATCATCACCGACGCGCCCCTCCCGGTGGATTCGAACGTTGTGTTCGAAATCGCTCTTTCCAAGACCCGG
>JALHVH010000243.1 GCA_022867105.1 Candidatus Aminicenantota bacterium | reverse complement strand
GATAGGGGGAAAAGGGAAGGGGATGAAAGAAAAAGCCTAAGAATTCGACTGAAGCTTGTAGCCCCGGTCCAGCCGGGCCGAGACGTACTGCTTCTTTCCCCGGCTGTCCTCGGACTTGACGAAAACGACGGTGCCCGACAGCATGAGACGGAGGGGCTTTTCCAGGATCAGGGTCCTCGGGACGTCAAGATGCAGCAAGATCTTGGATCCGATGAGCAGCCGGGTCTGGAGCCGGAAGGATGCCTCCTGGGCGCTGATGGAGCAGATCTCGGTCCGTTCTTCGAATCTCCTGCCCACCGCGTCCAGGCCTGTCACGCTGGCCGGGAGAGAGAGATCGAAGGCCCGCTCCCTTTTTCCAGCCCTGGACGCGCCCTGGACGGATTCAATGTTCATGCCCATGTTCATCTCACGTTCATTCTCTCAGACTGTTCCGAGGTCTTCAATCGCTTTCCGGGATGATTCCCGGGGTGAATTTTTCAGACGGGACATCATCGATAGAGGCTAACTCCCTGAACGGCCATTCCCGGAGGACGCCCCCGTCCGCGCCTCCGGCTTGATGACGTACTTCGATTCCAGCGCCAGGGAGACCCTCTGGGAGGCATCGCCCTCGCGGCGGGGCTCGAGGAAAGCGACCCTGCCCCGGATGATGAGCTTGAGGTCCCGGTCCTCGGCGAGCTTAGGCGGCAGGCCGATGACCAGCCTGAGCTGCGACTCGCGGACGACCGGGTTCTTCAGGACGAAGGAAGCCTGGGAGTGGCTCATAGTGTCCAGCACCGTCTCTTCCTCGAAGTCACGGCCGGACGGATCGCGGCCCTGGACCGTCATGGGCAGGGCCAGCTTGAATCCGCGTTCTCCTCCCGGATGGTTCTTGGTCATTGACGGGACTAAAATGCCACGCCCCGCCGGAGTGGTCAATCACCTCTTAGGATGAAATCGAGGGGGATTTTCTTATCACCTCTTCCATTCCTTGACAATTTTCCTGACGACGGATAGAATGAGCAAAGTCTTGGAGGCAAAGAAGATAAAGTGAGCGACATCGAACGACTGGTCAAACAGATCACGCCCAAAAGCGAAGATTTTTCGAAATGGTATGTCGAGCTCATCCTCAAAGCGGAGCTGGCCGACTACGCCCCGATGAAGGGCATGATGGTCATTCGGCCGTATGGCTACGCTGTCTGGGAGAACATCCAGCGGCTCTTGGACCGCCGAATCAAGGACTCGGGCCACGTCAACGCCTATTTCCCGCTCTTCATTCCGGAGAGCTACCTGCAAAAGGAAGCCGAGCACGTCGCGGGATTCTCGCCGGAGGTCGCCTGGGTCACGGTCGGCGGAAAGGAGGAGCTCGAGGAGCGTCTGGCTGTCAGGCCGACCTCCGAGGCCATCATCGGCCCCATGTACTCCAAGTGGATCAAGTCCTGGCGGGACCTGCCGGTCCTCATCAACCAGTGGGCCAATATTGTCCGCTGGGAAAAAGTGACCCGATTGTTCCTGAGGACGACGGAATTCCTCTGGCAGGAGGGCCACACCTGTCATGAAACGGCGGAAGAGGCCCATGAGGAGACCCTCAAGATCCTGGACATGTACAAGGAATTCGTCGAGACGGAACTGGCCATCCCGGTTCTGGCAGGGCGGAAGACGCTGCGCGAAAAGTTCGCCGGCGCCCAGATGACCTACGCGGTCGAGGCGATGATGTCGGACGGCAAGGCCCTCCAGATGGGCACTTCCCACAACCTGGGGCAGCATTTTTCCAAAGCGTTCAATATCCGTTTCGAGGATAGGGCCCAGAACCTCCAGTACGTCTGGCAGACCTCCTGGGGCATGACGACGCGTCTCATCGGGGCCGTGATCATGGCCCACGGCGATGATTCGGGCCTGCGCTTCCCACCCCACGTGGCGCCGACGCAGGTCGTCGTCGTCCCTATCTCGGTCGGGAACTGGAGGGAAACCGTCCTTCCGGCGGCCCGGGCCGCCGCCGAAACGCTCAGGAAGTCCGGCCTCAGGGTCGAGGTTGACGCCCGCGAAGAATATACCCCAGGCTGGAAGTTCGCGGAACACGAGATGCGGGGTGTCCCGCTGCGAGTCGAGATCGGACCCCGCGATGTCAAGGCGGGCCAGGCCGTGCTCGTCCGCCGCGACCTCAGGACGAAGGAGATCGCGGCCCTTCCCGACCTGCCCGCCCGGGTCCCCGCCCTGCTCGAGGAGATCCAGGCCTGCCTCTTCGGCGAGGCGAAAAGATTCCTTGATGAGAACGTCCGCGACGTCCGGACCCTCGAGCAATTCAAGGACGTCCTTGAAAACAAACGCGGCTTCGTCCGAGCCCCGTGGTGCGGAAGCGAGGCCTGCGAAGAGCGCATCAAGAACGAGACGATGGCCACGATCCGTGTCATCCCTTTCGAGGACGACGGCAAGCCCGTCGACGGAGGCTGCGTCTGTTGCGGCGTTCCGGGCCGGATCCTCGCCCACTTCGCCCGCGCGTATTGACGGCATGTCCGAAGATTACGAGAGCCTCCGGGAGAGAATGGTCGCCGCCCAGATCGAGGGACGCGGCATCAGGGACCCCCGCGTCCTCGGGGCGATGAGGAAGGTCCCCCGCCACGTCTTCGTCCCGAACGAGATGAAATCCTGCGCATATGCCGACGAGCCCCTGCCCATCGGTCAGGGACAAACCATCTCCCAGCCTTACATCGTCGCCTATATGACGGAGGTTCTTGAGCTCTCGGGCGGAGAAAAGGTCCTCGAAGTGGGAACGGGCTCCGGCTATCAAACGGCCATCCTCGCGGAAGTGGCGGCTGAGGTTTGGACGGTGGAAATTTACGAAGCGCTGTCCATCGGGGCGCGGGCCCGGCTCGAGGCGCTCGGCTACGAGAACATCCGGTATAGGGTGGGGGACGGGTCCCGGGGTTGGCCCGAGGCCGGGCCCTTTGATGCGATCATGGTCACGGCCGCGCCGGGCGCCGTGCCTGCCGCGTTGGAAGCCCAGCTGGCCGTATCGGGCAGGATGATCATCCCTGTGGGGGTCAACTCCCAGGAACTCATCCTGGTCCAAAGAAAGAAGGCATCTTTTCGAAGAGATAGCCTGATCGGGGTCAGGTTCGTGCCCTTGATCTCAAAGCGCATGGACGGCGGCAATGACTGAATGATGTTGGACATGAGGGGAGCCAGGACATGATGAGATCGGATGGCTTCAGGGCGGCGTTGGGCTTCGGTGCGTTTATGCTTTTCTTCATTGTCGCCGGCCACGCGGATTGCCAGGCCCCCGGAAGGGACCGGTTCATCAAGGTCTTATTTCCCGGAGGCCGATCCGTGACTGCGGAACTGGCCGTCACCGATGACGAACGGGCCAGGGGGCTGATGTTCCGCGACAACGTTCTTCCCGGGCAGGGGATGCTCTTCGTGTTCGAGGAAGAAGACCTGCATGCGTTCTGGATGAAGAACACCCTGGTCTCTTTGGACATCCTTTGGCTTGGACGCGACAGGCGTATCATCCACATCGCCAGGAACGTCCCGCCCTGCACCGCGGAGCCTTGCCCGTCCTACGGCCCGGAAACCCCGGCCCTTTTCGTCCTCGAGCTCAAGGCCGGACAGGCAGACATCCTTGGACTCAAGCTCCAAGACAGGCTGGAGTTCGTCCTGCCGTCCTGGGTTCGTTCCCTGTTCAAACGATCGCAAAGACCTTATTAACCGCAGCGCTTTTTGCGGAGTTGACGTCTTTGACCGAAAGGACGATCTTGTACTTTCCCGCCTGCAACCCCGAGAACGTGAAGTTGAAGGTCAGAGCGATCTCGGTGTTGAAGTTCCAGGATGTAAAGCTGGGATTGACGAAGTCCTTCTGTCCTCCGAGGACCTTGCCGGTCTCATCCTCCAGGGTGAAATCGGCCGTGAAACCGAAATCGTATTGGCCCCGTTCGTTCTTCTTCAGGGTCTGGCCGACGGGCTCCAGATAGAGGTAGATGACCTCGCCCGGTGCGAATTCCTCCGTCGCCTTGGGCGTATAGATCCCGTAGCTGGCGGATTCGCTCATCACGAACTTGACGTTGTTGAGGAGGAGCGGACTTTTTTCCCAAAAAGCTTCAAACATCGAACGTAAGACAGCAAAAGCTCCGGTGTCATCGTTCTTTCCCATCGCCTCCTTGAGTTGGGCCAGGCTTGAGTCGAAGGGGCTGGAGGGCGTTGTCCCAGCGCCCGCCGCAGGTCCTTCCTTTTTCGTGCAGGCCGCGGAAAGGAGGAGGACCACCGTCAATCCGATCAGAAAAGGTTTTTTCATGGATACCTCCCTGAATTGAGAAAGCGTTTGCTGTTTGACGGCCAAAGCTTATGCGTTTGAGAACCTGGTGTCAATGATGCCGGGGCGTCATCGAATGAACTTTTCCAGCTCGAGGGCCGCGTTCTCCGAGGCCCGCCCCTCTCCCAGGCCTTTCCTGATCTTCAAAAAATCGGCCTTCATTTCAGCCCGAAGCTCATCCGATTCGAGGATCTTGATCGTTTCTCTGGACAGGTTCCCGGCCGTGAACTCATCCTGGATCAGTTCAGGGATGACCGCTTTGCCGGCGAGAATGTTGACGATGCTGTATTGCCGGATCCTGACGAACCGCCTCCCGACGTGGTATGTGAGCGGGGAGATCCTGTAATAAGCCACCACGGGAGTTCCCAGCAAAGCGGCTTCGAGGGTCGCCGTGCCGCAGGCCGAAAGGACGATGTCTGCGGCGGCGATGGCGCTGTAGCCGTCTCGGTCGATGACCTGCAGGCCCCGGATGCCGCCGGGAATCGCTTTTTCCAGATCGGCCCTTCTAAGACTCTCGGCCAGGACGAGAACGAACTCGGCCGGAACGGAACCGCGGATCCGTTCCACGGCCTCCGCCAGAACGGGCCCGTGGGACCTCAATTCGCTCCTCCGGCTTCCAGGGAGGAGGACGACCAGCTTCTTTCCGGGATCGAGCCCGCGCCCGGCGAAAAAATCCTTCCGGGAAAGATCGGCCTTAACCCTTTCGAGGAGAGGGTGTCCGATGTACGTGGCCGGAATGTTTTCGGCCTTGTAGATCTCCTCCTCGAAGGGGAAGATCAGCATCATCCGGGCCACGTGCTTCCGGATGGTCTTCAGCCGGCCCCGCCTCCAGGCCCAAACCGTGGGGCTGACATAATAGAGGACCGGGATCCCGGCCTTCTTCAGCTTCCTGGCCAGGCGGAGGTTGAAGTCAGGGGAATCGATGAGGACGGCCGCGGCGGGCCGCCGCGATGCGGTTTCTTGAACGATCTGCCGGAAGATTCTGCGGATGCGGGGGACGTGCGAGATCACCTCGAAGATGCCCATAACGGCCAGGTGCTCCATCGGGAACAGGACCTCGACACCCTCTCCGGACATCTGTTTGCCTCCGATGCCGAAGAAACGGGCCTCCGGATAGAGCTTCCGGAACTCACGCACCAGCCCCGCGCCATATCTTTCCCCCGAGCTTTCGCCGGCCACGATCAAGATCGGATCCATTTATTCTTCTTCCTTCTCTTCCCGGCCGTAATAGACGATCTTGGGAGGTTTCTCCGGGTCCTGACCGTAGGTGAAAAGCCACTTGTCATAGCTGTCTTGATCGTAATAGAGTTTGATGGATTTTTGGGTTGAAGAACTTACGACACCCAGGATCATGGGGTTCTGAATCGAGGGGAGTGCGCTTTCCGGAGCGACCAGGACCTTCTGGACGCCCTCGCTCCCGGACTGGCCCGGCTGTCCCAAAAGAAGGACCACATTCCATTCGCCCTTTTCTGTCATCGGGTCCTTGTAGAGCCTCCGGACGAACTTCTTCTCTTCGAGTTCCCCCAATGATGACGGGAACCTTCCCGGGGTCTTCATCTGGAAAAGACGCACGGCCTCCACATACTGTCTGCCCCGGAAGATGAGCTCCGCCTCTTTTTCCCGTTGCAGCTCGGTCTGCAAAACGGGGATGGCCACCGTCAAGCCGATGAAGAGGACGAGAACGACCATCATCAGGATGATGAGGACATAACCATGATCCGCGCGCACGGACTTCACCAGGTGTTGTAGGGCGTTTTATCGAGGGCCTTCATCTCCGAGCCTGACTTAACGTCGACAACGCCAAGCGTCTCCGGCGGCGTGAGCTCGTCGGGAGAGGGGGTCTCCCGGACCTCGATCCAGGTGGTCGCGGAATTCGTGATGGGGTCCACCGGTATGGCCCGGAGGTATTTCTCTTCGACGAGGGTTTGGAGGGACGCCGGATACATCCGCTTGTCCAAATAATACTGGTCGATCAGCTTCCTGAACTGAAAGAGGTCCTCTTTGAGGACGGCTTCACGGGCCCGCTTGGCCGCGGTTTGATATTGCGGCAAACCCAGACCTACCAGGATGCCGATGAGGGTGAAAACGATGATCATCTCGATGAGGGTGAATCCGGGCCGCCCGGCGTCTCGTCCTCTCATGACTTCCCTCACCAGTCCCTGTACCGTGAGCCGTCCAGGGCTTTGGCCCGGCTCTTGGTATGGATGTCGTAGACGTTCTCTTCCCCCCAAACGTCGGAATCGGGGTCGTCCTGGTAGGAGCGGAATCCCCACTCGACGGTCCCGGTCATGGGGTCTTTGGGGATCCGTCTCAGGAAGCGGACAATTTTCTTAGATGCTTTTCCGCTTTCTTTTCCGCCCTCCTTGCCCTCCTGGGCCTCCTGGACCTCGACGCCGTTGACGAGCGTTTCCAAGTCGGGGGGATAGCCTTC
>JALHVH010000242.1 GCA_022867105.1 Candidatus Aminicenantota bacterium | reverse complement strand
CCTCAAGCGGCGGGAGACGGTTATCAACCAGAACCCGGGTCTTATCCCCGGCGAAGAGCTCGAGACCTGGAGGACTCGCGTCCTTGTGGCCAAGTCGGACGTCGCTCAGATGAAGGCCGCCCTTAATCAGGCCGCCCTCAACCTGCACGACGCCTATGTCCGAGCGCCTTTCTCGGGGATCCTCCAGACCCGGACGGTCCAGACGGGTGCGTACGTGGAGACGGGCACGGTCCTGGCGACACTCGTCCGACGCGACCCCCTGCTCCTCCGATTCAAGGTCCCCGAGAGGGACGCCGCCCAGTTCCGCGTCGGCATGCCGGCCAACTTCAAGATCCGGAACGACGAACGGGAGTTCAGTTCGAAGATCGTCCATATCGCCGAATCAGCGGACGAGGGGACCCGATTGGTCCCCGTGACCGCGGAGGTCAGGGATACCAATGACGGCGCCCTGCGACCCGGCTCCTTCGCCGAGATCACAGTCCCGGTGAGCAGCGAAAAGATGTCCCCCGTCATTCCCCAGACCGCCATCCGGGCCAGCGATAAGGGATTTATTGCCTTCGTCGTCGAGAACGATGCGGCCGTGGAACGCATCCTGGCGCTCGGCATGAGGACGGCGGACGGCCAAGTGGAGGTCCTCTCGGGCCTCAAGCCCGGGGAACTCCTCGTCATCCGCGGGGCCGAGGCCCTGCGTAACGGGGCCCCCGTCCGCGTCTCGACGGCCCCCGAGAAGGTCCAGGCCCCGCCGGTCAAGAACTAAGGTCGAATTGAGAGGACCCCGCTCATGAACCTCACGGAAGTTTGCGTCAGAAAGCCCGTCTTGGCCTGGATGCTCATGGCGGCCACGATCGTCTTCGGCGTCGTGGCGGCCTCGCGCATCGGCATCAGCCAGTTCCCGGACGTCGATTTCCCGACGATCTCGGTGTCGGTCGTCTGGGAGGGGGCCGCCCCCGAGGTCGTCGAGAACGATATCGTCGAGCCCTTGGAAGAAGCCCTGGTCCAGACCGAAGGCCTCCGGACGATCACCTCAAGCTCCCGCATGGGCTCGGGGAACATCACGATCGAGCTTGATCTCTCGCGTAACGTGGATCTCGCCCTGCAGGATGTCCAGACCAAGGTCTCCCAGGCTGCCCGCCGGCTGCCCCGCGACATCGACCCGCCCGTGATCTCCAAGAGCAACCCCGAGGACCAGCCCATCATGATGGTCTCCATAGGCGGCCCCTTCCCCCCGCGCGTCCTCAGCGATTACGTGCAGTACGGGCTCAAGGAAAAGCTCCAGACGATCCCGGGCGTCGGTGAGATCACGATGATGGGCGTCATGAACCGGAATATCCGGATCTGGCTCGATGCCGCCCAGCTCGACGAGAAAGGGCTGACCGTCTCCGATGTCATCCTGGCCCTCCAACGAGAACACGTGGAGCTCCCCGCCGGCCGGCTGGAAACGCCTGGACGCGAGGTCAACGTTCGGGTCCTCGGCGAGGCCGTCGACCTGGAGACGCTCCGCCATATCGTCGTTCGAGAGATCGGCGGCAGTCCCATCTATCTCAGCGACGTCTCCCTGGTCGAGGACGGCTTCGAGGACGTCCGGCGGATGGCCCGGATCAACGGCGTGCCCGCCCAGGGCATCGGCATCAAGAAGCAGCGCGGAGCCAACGCGGTGGCCGTGGCCAAAGCGGCCAAGCGGGCCATGGCTGAATACGCAAAGACCCTGCCCGAGGGGATGAGCGTCAACACCGTCTTCGATTCGACGACCTTTATCGAGGATTCGGTTAAGGAGATCCAGTTCGAGCTGCTCCTTTCCGTCATCCTGACGGCCCTCGTCTGCTGGATGTTCCTGGGTTCATTCTCGAGCACTTTAAACGTCATCCTGGCCATCCCGATGTCGCTTATGGGAACGATCGCCATCATCTACTTTCTCGGTTTCACCTTCAACACATTCACCCTGCTCGGCCTGGCCCTGGCAGTGGGCATCGTCGTCGACGACGCCATCATGGTCATGGAGAACATCTTTCGCCACAGGGAGGGCGGGAAGGCCCTCGTCCCGGCCGCCCTCGAGGGAACGCATGAGATCGCCTTCGCGGCCCTGGCAGCGACCCTGGCCGTCGTCGCCATCTTCGTCCCGGTCGTCTTCATCAAGGGGATCATCGGCCGGTTCTTCCTTCAGTTCGGCATCACCCTCTGCTTGGCCGTGCTCTTGTCCTACGTCGAAGCGGTGACCTTGGCACCGGCCAGGTGTTCCCAGTTCCTGAAGACCTCGCGCGAAGGCCGGAGCCGGATGGGACTCCTGGTGGACAATAGCTTCCGCAAGCTGGAGGGCGTGTACGCCAAGGTCCTCCATAGCAGCCTCCGCAAGCCCGGCCTGATCCTCGTCCTGGCGGTCCTGCTCTTCGCCGCGGCCCTCTTCGTCTTTTCGATCATGCCCGCCGAATTCGTCCCGTCCCAGGACCTGAGCCGCCTCTCTATCCGTATGCAGACCGCCGTCGGCTCCGACCTCACCGAGACGGACAAGCTCATCAGGAAGGCGGAGGACATCGTCGTGGCCCGGCCGGAGGTCACCCAGCTCTACGGCTTCGTCGGGGGCTTCGGGGGCGGCGTCAACCAAGGCAACCTGTTCGTGACCATCGTCCCGCCCAAGGACCGCAAGCTCAATCAAGCCCAGCTCTCCGCCATCCTGCGCCGGGACCTGAATGCCATCCCGGGCCTGCGCGCCGTCATCCAGGACCTCTCCCAGCAGGGTTTAACCGCTCAGCGCGGCTTCCCCATCGAGTTCTCGGTCCGCGGCTCCAACTGGGACCAGCTCGTCTCCGAGAGCCAGACGATCATGAGCCAACTCCAGGCAAGCGGCCTGGTCGTCGACATGGACACGGATTATCAGCTCGGCATGCCCGAGCTCCGCGTCGAGCCCGATCGGGCCATGGCGGCGGACGTCGGCGTATCCATCAACGACCTCGCAACCACCCTCAACGCCCTGGTCGGGGGGATCCGCGTCGGCAAGTACAGCACCGGCGGCCGCCGAATCGACGTCCGGCTCAAACTCATGGCCTCCCAGAGGTCCAGACCCGAGGACATCTCCAGGCTCCAGGTGAGGACGCGCCAGGGTGAGCTCATCCCCCTATCCTCGCTCGTGACAACAGAAGAGCAGCCGGCCCTCCAGGCCATCACCCGCCGGGAGAGGGAAAGGGCCATCACGATCTACGCCAACGTGGCGCCGGGCCACGCCCAGAACGAAGCGATCAAATATGTCGAGACCCTGGGCAGGGACATCCCGGTCGGTTACCGGGTCGTCCTGGGCGGGGCCAGCGTCGCGTTCCGGGAATCGATGGGCAGCCTTGTCTTCGCCATGTTCCTGGGCATCGCCATCGCCTACATGATCCTGGCCTCCCAGTTCAATTCCTTCAAGGACCCGATCACGATCATCACCATCCTGCCCTTGTCCATCGCCGGCGCGGCCTTCGCCCTTCTGATCACCAGGCAGAGCTTGAACATCTTCAGCATGATCGGGCTGCTGCTCCTGATGGGGATCGTCAAGAAGAACTCAATTATCCTGGTGGACTACGCGAACGCTTTCAAGGCCAAGGGGTTTAGCCCCAGGGAATCCATGGAGAAAGCCGGGCCCATCCGGCTGAGGCCCATCCTCATGACGGCCGTCGCCACTCTCATGGCGGCCATCCCGCCCTCGCTTGGACTCGGGTCGGGTTCGGAGATCCGGAGGCCCATGGCTATCGCGGTCATCGGCGGTCTCGTCCTATCCACAGTCCTGAGCCTTGTCGTCGTCCCGGCCTTCTACGTCATCGCCGAGAAGGTGAGGGCTAAGCGCAAGAACGGTGCCGGCTCAATTTAAGAGCCCAAGTAGAGATCGCTATTTCAGGACCGCCTTCTCAGGACTTAGAGGGCGGCCTTCATCGCCGTGTCCCTTGACTGACCCGGCACTTGGGATAAAATGAGAAAGACTTTTCCTGAAACTGGAAGAAGGAGGGGAGCATGCGAAACACCAAGGCTCGGCGGGACCTTTCGATTTTTGTTTTGGTAATGTTGACGCTCGTCGTGAGCACGGCCGGGGCGCAGACGGTCCGGTACGTCCCGAAGCATGACGAGTTGAAATACACATTCGGCGGCCACAAACCCGTCCTGAGCGTGAAGCCGGGAACGACGCTCGAGTCCTGGACGGAGGACTGCTACGACGGCCGGGTCAAAAGTCCGACGGACGTCCCATCGAAGATCATCCTGGCCAACCACGATAACCCGCAGACCGGGCCCTTTTACGTCGATGGCGCCGATCCGGGCGATGTCCTAGCCGTCCACATCCTGAAACTTGAGCCGGCCCTCTCCTACGGCATCAGCAGCTCGTTCCCTAATTTCGGCGCTCTGAACGCGACCGATTATACGGCCATGCTCCACGAAGCTCTTCCCGAGAAGGTCTGGTGGTATGACATCGATAAAACCCGGGGGACTGTGAAGTTTAAAGCCCTCAAGGGAGATTTTTCGACGGACATCCCCATGAGGCCCTTCCTGGGCTGCCTAGGTGTCGCCCCGGCGCGGGGAGAAACGCGCTGGACGGTGACGCCGGAAGCTTTCGGCGGGAACATGGACTGTCCGGAGGTCCGCGAGGGGAACACCGTCTATTTACCGGTCAACGTCACGGGAGCGCTCCTCTATTTCGGCGACGGTCACCTCGTCCAGGGGGACGGCGAGATCATCGGCACGGCCGTCGAGGCCGCCCTGAACGTCCGGCTGAAAGTGGACGTCATCAAGGGCCGGACGATCGCTTGGCCGCGGATTGAGAGCGATTCCGAGCTGATGACGATGGGCAGTTACCGCCCGCTCGAGGACGCTTACCGCATCGCCCACAGGGGGATGGTCGACTGGCTCGTCGCGGACTACGGCTTCGACATGATGGACGCTTATCAGCTCCTCTCCCAGGTCGGGACGGCGCAGATCGCCCAGGTCGTCGACCCCAACTACACGGTCCTGGCCCGCTTCCCCAAGAAGCTACTGCCGGCAAAAGCGGTCTTCGGCGGGGCGCACGATAAGCTCAAGGGCGGAAAAAACAAAGTGGGATAATGCTTTATGACTTGACATCTTCTGATAAACTACGTACGATATGGCGTACGATAAGGAGCCCTCAGATGACCGCAATATCAGCAACAGAGGCAAGGAAACGTCTTTATAATCTCGTGGACGATGTCAAAGAAAGACATGAACCCATCCAGATCATCGGCAAACGGAGCACCGCGATCCTCGTTTCCGAGGAAGATTGGCGCGCCATCCAGGAGACATTGTATCTGACGTCGATACCCGGAATGCGGGAGTCCATCAAAAAGGGGCTCAAAACCCCCGTCGATAAATGCTCCGAGGAACCCGGCTGGTGAGCTGGCGACTGGTTTTCACGAAGCAAGTCCAAAAGGACGCGAAGAAGATCGCGCGGGCCGGGCTGAAGCCTCAGATCAATCGCCTCTTAGAGGTTCTCAGGGAAGATCCGTTCCGGAATCCGCCATCATACGAGAAGCTCGTCGGAGACCTTTCCGGCGCGTGCTCGCGGAGGATCAATATCCAACATCGATTGGTGTATCAGGTCCTCGGAGACGTCCGGACGGTGAAGATCATTCGAATGTGGACGCACTATGAATAGGCCCGAAGGCCCCGGGCATCAGCGCTCGTAGGAATCAACGATGGACTGGTAGACCAT
>JALHVH010000241.1 GCA_022867105.1 Candidatus Aminicenantota bacterium | reverse complement strand
TCGCTCAGGCGGCGGACGATCTTGTGGGCCAGCATGATCGGCATGGGCATGAGCTCCGGCGTCTCCCGGCAGGCATACCCGAACATCAGGCCCTGGTCCCCCGCGCCCTGCTCATGTCCTTCGGTCTCATTCACGCCCTGAGCGATGTCCGGGGACTGCTCGTGGATCGAGGAAATGACGCAGCACGTTTTATAGTCAAAACCGTATTCCGCCTTCGTGTAGCCGATTTCGCGGACCGTGTTTCTCACGAGCTTCTGGAAATCGCAGTAGCCCAGGGTCGTGATCTCCCCGGCGATGAGGACGAGCCCGGTCGTGGTCAGCGTTTCGCAGGCGACGCGGCTCTTAGGGTCCTGACGAAGAAGATCGTCCAGAACGGAATCCGAGATCTGGTCGCAGATCTTGTCCGGATGACCTTCGGTCACGGATTCTGAAGTAAAAAAATATTTTCCGTTCCTGCTCATGGATGACCTCCTTGGTACTCAATCATGGAATAGCCCCACAAAATAGCATAAAAGGACGCTCATTTCAATAGCGTTTTCTGGGGGGATTTGAAATATCGTTTTACCTTGTGTTATTGTTAAGGCCGTTAATGACTCATCATCCGGGGCTGTCATGTCCTTGAAAAAGAGCGCCGCCTGGCTTCTCCTCGCTGTCCTTTCATTCCCTCCGGGGGGGCTGAACGCACAGGAGCAGGCCCCGCCCAAGGGCCTCGATTTTTCCCTGACCCAGTACAAACTGAAGAACGGCCTCCAAGTGATCCTGTCGGAGGACGATTCTTTGCCGTTAGTGTCCGTGGTCGTAGCCTACGGGGTCGGACCCATCCGCGAACAGCCCGGCCAATCAGGCCTGGCGTACCTCATGGAGAACTTGATGTTCCAAGGCTCGGAGAACATCTCGCCGATGCAGCACATCAATTACATCCAGCGGATCGGAGGGGAGTTCAACGCCAACACCGCTTTCGACAAGTCCTTTTTTTACCAAACCGTTCCCTCCAACCAGCTGGCCCTTGTCCTCTGGCTGGAATCCGACCGGATGGGATCGTTGAGCGTCACGGGGGTCAACGTGGAAAGGGCGAAAGAGACCCTCGTGACGGAGCAGCGCCAGCGCCGTTCCGCCGAACCCTATCTGGAAAGTTTCTTCCTCTTCGACGAGATCCTGTTCCCGGACTTCGTCTACGGCCATCCCCTTCCGGGCACCGAAGAGGACCTCCGCAACATCACGGAGGAGGACGTCCGGTCCTTTTACAGGACCTATTACGTGCCCAACAACGCCGTCCTCTGCATCACGGGAAGCCTCAACGTTCCGAGGACAAAGGAGCTCATCGCCAGATACTTCGAGACGATCCCGCGCGGGAACGATGTTCCCGATCTCCCGGCCCCGAAACTCATCGATGCCGGGCGGCTGAGGGACTCGCACCTGAAGGAATCCCTGGCCCCTTCCCCGGCCTTCCATTTCGGGTTTCGGATCAGCCATCTCCAGACCGGAGAATCCTACAGCCTGAGGATCCTGGACATCCTGATGTTCCGCGGAAAGGGTTCGCGGCTCTACAAGCGTTTGGTGAAGAAGGAAAGGGTCGCCCTCTATCTCGGCGGCGGCGTCGAGGAAAGAAGGGGGCTGCGGGCGTTCAAGGTCTTCACGATCAGTAACAATCCCGTCATGTCCGACCTCAGCCGGAAGGCCATCGTCTCGGAGATGGGAAAGCTCAGGACGACCCTCGTTTCCGATGCCGAACTGGCCAAGGCCAAGGACCTTTTCAAGATGGACTATCTCGGCCGGCTTTCGACCTCCCTGCAGAAGGCGCTCTTCCTGAGCGAAATGGTTCTATCAGGCAACAGGCTGGAGGACCTGGCCGCGGAATACGCGAAATATCTGAAGGTGACCCCGGTGGCCATCATCAGCCTGGCCAATAGACTCTTCGCCCCTGAGAATGCCTTCACCTTGAGCCTCGCCACCAAATGATCATGCCGAGCCTTACGCACTGGAAGGGGGCCTGTTTCCTGGCCGGAATTTGCGTCGTGACCTTCGCTCTCCCGGCGCTGCCCCAGGAGAAGTTCCGCAAGTCTCCGCCCATTCCCGACCCGTTCCAGGAGCTCAGGCTTCCTCTCATCGAGTCCGCGACCCTCTCCAATGGCCTGACCCTAGCCGTGGCCCGGAAAGCGTCTTCCCCGCTGATGAGCCTTCAGCTGGTCGTCCTGGCGGGCGAGAGCGATTCCCGTCCCGATCTCCCCGGAGCGGCTTCCCTGACCGCCAACATGATCGGCTGCGGCACGGATCTTCTCTCGGCCGGGGAGATCGAGGAAAGGATCGAGTCCTTCGGTGGGGAATTCGCGGCGTCCATTTCCATCGACGTTACCGTTTTCACATTCAACGTCCTGGAGGAGAATCTTGACAAGGCCCTCGAGATTCTCAGCGCGATCATCCTCAAGGCCTCTTTCCCCGTGGGTCAGATGGACACGGTCAAGCGCACGATGTACTACGATCTCTTCGAGAGGGAGAAGGACCCGGAGCATGTCGCCAAGCGCCAGCTTTTTCGCATGCTCTTCAAGGGCCATCCCTATCAAACGTCGATCTTCAACGAGGATGTCATCAAGAACGTCGGGCGGGAGGACATTCTCGCCTTCTACGATCGTTTCTACCGTCCCAACAACGCCCTGCTCGTCGTCGCCGGGAACATGAACCTGTCGACGGCCTCGCGCAAGATCAGTCACTATTTCAACACCTGGACCGCCCGCCGGATCGACCGTTCCCTCCTCCCCTCCCCTCCTCCCAACGACAGGGAGCAGGTCGCGTTCATCGATCTGCCCCAGGCCAAGGACGCGACGATCGTTCTGGGAAATGTCATCTTCCCGGCCACGAGCTCCGATTATTTCCCGTTCATGGTCCTGAACCAGGTCCTGGGCGGGACGATGGGCAGCCGGCTGTTCATGAACCTCCGGGAGTCGAAGGGGTACGCCAGCTACGCCTTCAGCGGCGCGGACTTCTTCAAGAGCTGCGGGGTCTTCTGGGTCAGGGCCAAGGTGACACCCGAGGCCATACGCGACTCGGTGCAGGAGGTCCTCAAAGAGATCGGGCCGGAGGCCGTGGAGAGGGCTTCCTCCTTCGAGATCGAGCAGGCCAAATCCTTCCTGATCGGCAATTTCCCGCTGAAGAACGAGCCCCTGACCAGCTTCTCCCTGGAGGTCGCCCGGAACAAGGCCTTCAACCTTGGTGAAGACCATTGGAGCAAGTATTACGAGAACATCATTCTGGTGAACCTGGAGAGGGTCCTGGCGACCGCTCAGCGGTTCCTCCAGCTGCGGCCCGTCGTCGTGATCGTGGGGAACAAGGACCTGGTCGCGGACACCCTCCGGGAATTCGACAAGGTCGATATCTACGACATCAGCGGCAACCTGAGGTCGACGATCAACAAAGGAGTGGAGAAATGAGGATCGTGGAGTGCGTCCCCAATTTCAGCGAGGGACGCGACAAGGACAAGATCAACGCCATCGTCAGGGAGATCGAGGCCGTTCCCGGAGTCAGGCTCCTGGACGTGGATCCCGGGGAATCGACCAACCGGACGGTTGTTACCTTCATCGGCGAGCCGGAGGCCGTCAAGGAGGCCGCGTTCAAGGCCATAGAAAAGGCGGCTGAAGTCCTCGACATGCGGACGCACAAGGGGGCGCACGGCCGGATCGGGGCCACGGATGTCTGTCCCTTCGTCCCGGTCTCCGGCGTGACCATGGAGGACTGCGTCCGGTTGGCCCACGAATTGGGCAGCCGCGTCGCCGGGGAGCTCGGCATCCCCGTCTACCTCTATGAAGAGGCGGCACAGAAACCCGACCGCAGGAACCTGGCGAACATTCGGGCCGGGGAGTACGAAGGACTTCCCGTGAAGCTCAAGGACCCGAATTGGGCCCCCGACTACGGGGACCCTGTCTTCAATCCGAAGTCCGGAGCGACGGTCATCGGGGCCAGGGAGTTCCTGATCGCCTACAACATCAATCTGAACACGAGGGACCGCCGGCTGGCCCAGGAGATCGCCTTGAATCTCAGGGAGAGCGGCCGTGTGAAAAAGGACAAGGACGGGACGATCGTCCGG
>JALHVH010000240.1 GCA_022867105.1 Candidatus Aminicenantota bacterium | reverse complement strand
TATTCCAGGAAATCCAGGGGGCCGTCCTTTTCGAGGGAGGCGAGGATCTCCTTCTTTTTTCCTTCGAGCGAGACGTCCTTGCCCTTGATGATCCGGAAATCCTCCGCGGCTTTCCTCTTCATCATCACGAAGAAGGACTCCGCAAGGTCGAAGAGCGAGACTTCGGTGAAGTCTAAATCGTCCTCGCCGGGGAGGGGAGGGAGGAAGCTGCGCTTCCACTGCTGGAGCTGGTCGTCCTCCTTCTCGCGGAGGAGGGAGCAGGCGGCCTTGACCTTCTGGTACTCGAGGAGCCGGTTGACCAGCACCTGCCTGGGATCCTCCTCTTCCGCCAGGCCCTTCTCCCGGGGGAGGAGCATCTGGGACTTGATGTAGATCAGGAGGGCGGCGACGAACAGGAACTCGGCCTCCCGGTCCAGGTTGATCTGATCCTTCCGTTCGAGGTACTCCAGGTAGTCCCGGGTGATCGCGGCGATCGGGATGTCGTGGATCTCGATCTTCTTTTTCCGGATCAGGAACAGGAGAAGGTCCAAGGGGCCCTCGAAGATATCGAGCCTGACCTGGTAACTTTCCGTTGTTTCGATCGCGTTCATGGGCTTGCAGGCTCGACGGACCCGTCTAGAGACCTATGGCGGACCTCACGTCCTCCATGGTTTTCTGAGCCGCCCGCCGGGCCCTTGAGTTCCCTTCTTCGAGAATGTCCCATACCCGGGTGGGGTTGGCTTCATAGGACTTCCGCTTCTCCCAGTAAGGGGTGAGGAGCCTGATGAGACTGTCTATGACCACTCTCTTGCACTCCAGACATCCCCCTTTCGCCGACCGGCAGTCGGCGGCAAGCCTATCCCGCGTCTCCTTGTTCACGAAAGCTCTGTGCAAAGTGAAGACGGGGCAGTCGTCGGGCTCCCCGGGGTCCGAACGCCTCTTGCGGCGCGTGTCCGTCACCATGGGAGAGATCTTCTTGCGGATGACCTCCTCCGAATCCTTGAGGTAGATGGCGTTGCCGTAGGACTTGCTCATCTTGCGTCCATCCGTCCCGGCCAGGGTGGGGACCTCGGTCAGGAGCATCTGGGGCTCGGGGAAGACGGGACCGTAGAACCGGTTGAAGCGCCGGGTGATCTCCCGGGCCAGCTCCAGGTGGCTGGCCTGGTCCTCGCCGACGGGGACGACCTCGGCCTTGTAGATGATGATGTCGGCCGTCTGGAGGAGCGGATAGCCCAGGAAGCCGTAAGTGTTGAGCTCCTTTTCGGCGAGCTCCTGCTGCTGCTCCTTAAAGGTCGGCACGCGCTCCAGCCAGGGAAGGGGCGTGATCATGGACAGGAGGAGGTGGAGCTCGGCGTGCTCCTTGATCTGCGATTGGACGAAGAGGACGCATCTTTCTGGGTTGAGGCCCAGGCTGAGGAGGTCGCAGGCGACCTCGAACGTGTAGCCCCTGATGACCTTCGAATCGTTGTATTCCGAGCTCAGGGCGTGCCAGTCCACGATGGAATAGAAGCACCGATACTCATCCTGAAGGCGGACCCAGTTCCGGAGCGCGCCGACGTAGTTGCCGAGGTGGGCCGCCCCCGTGGGCCGGATGCCGCTTAAAACCGTCTTTTTGGCTTGCTCGTTCATGTTCGTCTCGTCAGAAGAAGATCAGCGTGAAAATGAGAAGTTGAAGGGGCCTGATGATGATGTCCAGGAACCCCATGTAGATCAGGCCGAGGACGATGATGAACCCGAAGGGCCTGATGCGGTCGTACCTCCGCGCCGCCTCGTC
This sequence comes from Candidatus Aminicenantota bacterium, assembly GCA_022867105.1. GTDB lineage: Bacteria > Acidobacteriota > Aminicenantia > Aminicenantales > Saccharicenantaceae > JALHVH01. Next base: position 11,381 of record JALHVH010000240.1, on the reverse strand, counting down.
CGAGATCAGGCCGGCCAGGACCCCGCTCCCGTCCAGGGGCGGAACGGGGATGAGGTTGAAGACGGCCAGGTAGGTGTTGATGAGGACGGCGTAGAAGAGGATCAGGGCCAGACCTTGAAGGGGATAGAAGCCGCGCGGGAACCCCTGTTTGTAGACCAGGAAGCTCCTGAGGAAACCGGATAGGCCCGGGCTCAGGAGCTTGAGGATGAGGATCGAGACCAGGGCCGCGGCGGCGGCGGCCATGTTGGCGGCGGGGCCGGCCAGGGAGATCCAGAGGTTGTCCCGGCGGGGGTTCTTCAGGTTATAGGGGTTGATCATCACCGGTTTCGCCCAACCGAAGGCCGGGGCGCCGATCAGCACGAGGACGAGCGGCAGAAGCACTGTCCCGATCGGGTCGATATGGGCCATCGGGTTGAGGGAGACCCGCCCCATGCCGTAGGCCGTCTGATCGCCCATCTTGTAGGCCGCCAAGGCGTGGGACGCCTCGTGAATCGTGATGGCGAAAAGCAACACAAAAAGGCTGATGACGATCGATAGATAATCCATGTTGATCCGCCGCTATTTATAGCACATCCACGGCGGTCTGGAAAGGACCCCCAATAGCTATCCTTTTAATATGCTGTCGACCTCGTCCTTGTCGACATCCATGATGTAATGGATCCCGCTGATCTTCGCGGCGTCCTCGGTCAGGGCGGCGATATCGTCCCGGGTGATGTATTCGAGCGCAAATTTGCGTCCCCCGGCCATCATCTGCCGCAGACCCTGGCTCAGCCGTTTGAAATAGGTGTAGACGCCCATCGCGCCGGGGGGAAGATCGTTGAACCGTGTTTTATACTTTAGCTTGAGTTCGGGCGCCGTAACGAAAATCTCCTCAGATGAGCTACCGAAGCGCTCGACGTAGACCGGGATCTGTCCGTCCTTGATCCGGCTGCCGATCGTCTTGCCGACCATGGCCGCGGCCATGGGGCTGCGAGCCATACCAACCGCTTTGACGTAGGGGGCGCCGAGGGCCAGGGCCTTGAAGATCTGGTCTTCGAAGGTGATTCCGCCGGCGAAGGCGATGTCCGGGACGTACTCGCCGGCCTTGGCTAGCCGGTCGGCGTAGTTATAGGTCAACGACCAGATCTCGACGCTCGGGATTCCCCACTCGTTCATCATCCGCCAGGGGCTCATCCCAGTGCCGCCTCCGGCCCCGTCCACGGTCAGGAAGTCGATCTTCGCCTTTGAGGCGAACTTCACGGCCCGGGCCAGGTCGGCGGGCCTGTAAGCCCCAGTCTTGAGGAAGACATACTTGGCGCCGGCCTTTCGGAGCGCTTCGACACGCTTCATGAAGCTCTCCTCTTCGACCATCCCCATCCGGGAATGGCGTTCGAACTCCTTGAAGCTTCCCTTCTCGAAGGCCTGGATGACGTTCGGCTCCTCGGGGTCCGGCAGGACGATATAGCCGCGCTTCTTGAGCTCCTGGGCCTTCTTGAGGCTTTTGATCTTGACCTCGCCGCCGATGTCCTTTGCCCCCTGACCCCATTTCAGCTCGACGACCTCGATGCCGAGCTTTTCGATGGCATATTCCTGGACGCCGAGTCGCGTGTCTTCGACATTGGCCTGGACGACGACGGCGCCGTAGCCGTCGTCCTGCCAGTCCTTGAAGCTTCGAACCCGGAACTCCATATCCGGTGAGCGGACGACCCGTCCACTCTTGAACTCGGAGCCCTCGTCCATGCCGCAGACGTTCTCGCCGATCGTCAGGATGGTGCCGGAGATGGCCGCCCCCGCGGCCAGCCCTTCCCAGTTTTGCTTGGCCACGTTGGTCGAGCCCATGCCGCCCAAAACGAAGGGCACACGGAGCCTGATGGCCTTGTTGCGGCCGATCCGGGTTTCTATTCCGACCTTCTCGAAAGTGGCCTTGTCGCTGTCGGCCTCGACGCCCCAGGCGCCTGCGGCCGTTCCCATGATGCTGAAATGGGACAGGTCCACCGGATATTCTTTTTCCGACGCGGCCGTGATGATCCCGAAGGGCTGGGGATAGAGGACCTCGGCCCCGCGGTAGGCCGATTTCCCGATCTCGCACATGCCGATGCATCCGTCGACACAGGTCACGCACATCCCGCTGAACGGGCTGATGGACCCCTCGGTCCGGTTCTTGGTTAAAGTCGCCGCGCTCCTGTTGAGCTTCGTGTAAGACATGATTCGTTACCTCCTTGTCATCTCTTTCATTAGATTCCTATATCCCATAGTTGATAGAAAACTACTTTTTTTCCTGGACGCAAGTGCCGCACCGCCCGGCGTCGTACATCCAACACTGAAGCTCATCGTAGTGGTCCAGACAGGTGGGGTCCATCGTCAGGCAGGCATTGCAAACGGACGTCTCGGCGTTCGGCCCCTGGCAGCGGAGCGAACACGCCGGGCAGATGTACATGCAGGCGCCGCACAACCGGCATTCCTCGGACTTGATGTCGAAAGGGGTCGAGATCTTCCGCTTGTGGCCGCGGTTCTGGAAACCGATCGCCCGGGCGTCCATCTGCTCGTCGCACATCCGGATGCAGAGGCCGCAATAGACGCACTCCTCGTTGCGCGGCTTGAAACGCTGCTGGGTCACGCCGAACTTCGAGGCCAGGTCCTGGATCTTCTTGGAATAGGGGGCCGTCGAGAGCATGAGCTCGATCATCATCCGCCGAGCCTCTACGACCCTCCTGGTGTCCGTCCGGACCACAAGGCCCTTTTCTACCTTGCGAGTGCAGGAGCTGACGAGCTTCGACGCCGGCCCGTTTCCGATCTCGACCAGGCAGAGCCTGCACCCCCCGTATGGGGTCAGCCCCTCGTTCCAGCAGAGCGTCGGGATCTCGAGCCCGTAGAACCTGGCCGCTTCGAGGATGGTCCAACTCTCTTCGGCGCCGACTTCCAAACCGTTCAAGATGAATGGGATCATGTTGTCCTTCCTGTGGATATCTTGCCGTCCTCGGTTTGCAGATCACACCGCAGGCAGCGCTTGGCCTCCTGGACGGCCTTTTCCTCAGTCAAGCCGATCTCGACCTCCTTGAAGTTTTTCCTCCGCCGAGAGACAGGGAGGTGTTTCATTTGAGGCCTCCTGGCTTTGTCCACCTCCTCTTCGCTGAGCATCTCCGGCGCGACGTACATCGAAGGCCGGGTGAGCGGGTACTCGCGGCGGAGGGGCTTCCCGCAGGCGTATTTCTCGATGGTTTCGGAGGCAAGCTTGCCGGCGGCCATGGCCGCGACAACGGAGCCCGGGCCGGTAACGGCGTCACCGCCGGCAAAAACTCCATCCCACGTCGTCATGGATGTCTCCCCGTCGATAACGATATTCTCCCGGTCCCTGCGGATGCCGTCCGCCTCGACGATATAGGAGGTGTCGGGTCGTTCGCTGATGGCCAGGATGAGCGTATCGAGCGACGTGGTGAAATTGGATCCCTCGATGGGCACCGGCCTCGGGCGGCCGCTCGCGTCTTTCTCGCCGAGTTTCATGCGGACGCATTCGATGGCGACCGCCTTCCCGTTCTTCGTGACGACCTTTATCGGCGCCACGAGGAACTGGATATCTATACCTTCGTCGATGGCGGCATCGACCTCTTCGGCCAACGCCGGCATCTCGGCTTTGGTCCGCCGGTAGAAGATCGCCACGTTCTCGCAGTCCTTATCGCGGAGGGCGGCACGGGCGGCGTCGATGGCCGAGTTCCCTCCGCCCACGACGCACACCCGCTTGCCGACCGGGACTTTCTTGCCGAGATTCAGCTCTCTCAGGTACTCCACGGAGTGGAGAACCCCCCCGGCGTCTTCCCCGGGAATGCCCATCATCAGGGACTTGCCTGCCCCCGTGGCGCAAAATACGGCCTTGTAGCCGGATTTGAACAACCCTTCGATGGTGATGTCCCGGCCCATGATGATGCCGGTCCGGACCTCGACGCCGGCAGCCTTGATCCTCTCGATCTCTTTGTTGATGATCGGCTTCGGCAGACGATGGTCGGGGATCCCGACGGCCAGCATTCCGCCCGCTACCGGCAGCGCCTCGAAGATCGTCGGCCGGAAGCCCTTTCTGGCGAGGAAATAGCCGGCCGTTAATCCCGACGGCCCGGCGCCGATGATCGCGATCCTCTCCCGGTTCTGTTCGACGGGCTCCGGAATATAGCTGATGCCGTTCCGGTCCGCCCAATCCATCACGAAGCGTTTGAGGCCGCGGATGGAGATGGGGTCTCCCGTCTCGCCGGCCGCGCAGACCTTCTCGCAGGGATGGTGGCAGACCCGGCCGCAAACCGAAGGCAGAGGATTCTCCTTCATGATGACCCGGAAGGCCTCCTCGAAGTTCCTCTGGGCGATGAGGGCGATGTAGGTCGAAGCCTCCTGGTCAATGGGGCACGCGTATTGGCAAGGAGACGACACGATTTCCTTGCAGACCATGGCCGGGCACCTTTTCAGCTTGATGTGGGCTTCATACTCATCCCGGAAATAACGGAGGGTGGAGAGGACCGGATTGGCGGCCGTTTGTCCCAAACCGCACAAGGAGGCGTCCTTGACCACTTTGGCCAGCTCTTCGAGGAGAGCCAGGTCCTTCTCCTTTGCCTTGCCTTCCGTGATGTCCTTGAGGATCTCCCACATTCTTTGCGTTCCCTCTCGACAGGAGAGGCACGTACCGCAGGATTCGTCGCGGAGGAAGTTGAGAAAATATTTGGCCAGGTCAACCATGCAGGTCTTGTCGTCCAAGACGATCATGCCGCCCGAACCCATCATGGCCCCGGCCCCGGTCAGGCTTTCGTAATCGACGGGTAGATCCAGGAGTTTGGCGGGGATACAGCCGCCCGAAGGGCCGCCGATCTGGATGGCCTTGAATTCCCTGTCCTGGGGAATGCCGCCGCCGATGCCGTAAACGATGTCGCGGAGCGTGATTCCCATCGGAACTTCGACCAGCCCTGTGTTGTTGATCTTGCCGACGAGGGAAAAGATCTTCGTCCCCTTGCTCGTTTCCGTTCCGAGGCTCGCAAGCCATTGGGCGCCGCGGCGGATGATATTCGGGACGGTGGCCCAGGTCTCAACATTGTTGATCACCGTCGGCTTTCCCCAGAGGCCCTTTTGCGCGGGGTAGGGAGGTCTTTGCCGGGGCGTCGCGATCCGCCCTTCCACGGAGGCGATCAGGGCGGTTTCTTCTCCGGAGACGAAGGCCCCGGCGCCTTGGACGATTTCGACATCGAAATCGAATCCGGTCCCAAGGATGTTCTTTCCGAGCAGGCCGTATTCCTGCGCCTGGCGGATGGCGATCTCGACGCGATGCAGCGCCAGGGGGTATTCATTCCGGATGTAGATGAACCCCTTCTCGGCTCCGATCGCCTTGGCCCCGATGACCATCCCATCGAGAATAGCGTGGGGATCGGCCTCAAGAACGGAACGGTCCATGAACGCGCCCGGATCCCCCTCGTCGCCGTTGCAGATGAGGTACTTGGGCGTCGCTTTTTCTTTACGGCAGGCTTCCCACTTTTTACCCGTGGGGAAGCCGGCGCCGCCTCTCCCTCTAAGCCCGGAGGCGCTGATCTCGGCGATGACCTCCTCCGGAGTCATCTCCGCCAGGGCCTTGGCCATGGCCTCATAGCCATCGAAGCCGATGTATTCGTCGATCTTTTCGGGGTCGATCCGGCCCCGGTTCCGGAGGACGATGAGCCGTTGGTGCTTGAAGAATGCGATGTCCCTCATTTTGGGGATCGGCTCCTTCTCCTTGGGCGGGATGTACATGAATTTTTTTACAGGTCTCCCCTTGAGAAGATGCTCTTCGACGAGGAGGGGGACATCTTCGATCTTGAGCTGCTGATAGAAGATGCCTTCCGGCTGAACCATGAGAATGGGGCCCCTCTCGCAGAATCCGTTACATCCCGTAGCGATGACGAGGACCTCATCCTGAAGGTTTCGTTTCCGGACCTCCTTTTCGAGGGCCTCTTTGATCTTGAAGGACCCGCAGGAAACACATCCGGTGCCGGCGCAGATTAATAAGTGAGCTCGATATTGTTTCAAGGGTCCCCCTTCAGTATAAGGTTTCGCTTCCAACCGCCAGGGCGTATTCGGTCGCCGGCCGGCCGCCCAGGATGTGTTTGACGAAGATCTTCCGCATCTTTGCCGGAGTGAGATCGAAATACTTGACCGGCGGCTGGTCTTTGAGCTCGACCGTGGCCATCGGCTCCCGGTTGCACAGTCCCGCACAGCCGGATGTCGTCACGATCACGTCCGTGGCTTTCTTTTTCTTCATCTCGTCCAGAAGGGCGTCCATGATATCGCGGGCGCCCGCCGCGATCCCGCACGTGCCCATATGGACCGTGACCTTGGCCCGGCCCCGGCCCTCCCGGATGGTCGCCAAGGTCCTGGCTTTTTCCCGGATTTTCGCTAAGTCCTGGATACGGAGTTTTTTCTTTTCTGCCATCAGCTTTCCTTTCCTTTGATCGTGTTCTCCCGATCCTCCTCGGACCGGCTCGCAGAGGCGTTATGACCGCCCCGGTCAGGGGGTTGCGCTTCTTGACGATCTTGATTTCTGCGTTCTTGCTCCTCGTCTTCGGGGTTTCTGATACTTGTTCAGGATCGTTCCGACTTTCCGGACGGTGGCGTGACCGTGGTATTCCTTGTCGATGACGACGACAGGCCCGATGGCGCAGCAACCGAGGCAGGCGATGGTCTCCAGGGTGAACCGGAGGTCCTTTGTCGTTTCACCGGCGGCGACGCCGAGCCGCCGTTCGAATTCATCCAGGATTCTCGGTCCGCCCCGGACATGACAGGCCGTCCCCAGGCAAACCAAGCACGTGTGTTTGCCGCGGGGGGTGAGGCTGAAAGCGCGGAAGAATGTGGCGACGCCGATGGCGTCGACGAGAGGTATCCCCAGCCTGCTCGCGACCAGACGGAGGGATTCCGGAGGAAGATAATTGTAGGCGGCTTGGATATCAAGAAGGATGGCGATGAGGTTCTTTTTTAGACCCTTGTGTGAATTGATGATGGATTGGATTAACTCTTTCTTGATAATCAATGCATTTCCTCCAGCATAAGATATGAGTGCTATGACGGATGGAGTGAACGGTGCCGTCCAGAGAAGCCTTCTGCAGGGAGCCTGCGGGGGACCGCCCGGCCTGGAGAGGTGGGACTTGAGGCTGCTCGCGGGCTAGCGATCCAACCGGCAGGGGCGATACCGTGCTCTCGAACGTAATACTCTCTTGCATATAAAAATAAGACGTCATATATATCAGAATAAATTTGCGTTTGTCAAGCCATTAAGTTCTTCCGATCGCGCGCAGGCCGGTTCGCAGCATTTTATCGACCCGTCCGATGAGGAGCGGGTCCGTCCATGAAGACAGTCCGGATTCCCGGAAAAAACTGCGGCTCGCGAACCTGAAGATCTGTCCGTTCCGGCGGTGGCGATAACGGAAATCGATCTCGGGGTGGCCGATAACTAGGGCCGTCATCGTCCCCCTCATGTTTGTCAGGGGCGGCCGGTCGATGTGGCCGTGACGGAAACGTGCCGCGATCCTGGCCCCTTTCTTGGGACCCGCCGCGATGGCGAGGTCCCCGCCGCATAGCTCGGCCGCCTGGGCCAGGAGCGGGAGCCCGAGGCCGGTCCGTTTTTCTTTCGTCGTGAAGAACGGATCGAGGGCCTGTCGCAGGGCTTCCGATGTGAATCCCGGTCCGTTGTCCGACACCCTGATGGCCAGGAGATCGCGACCTTCGTTCTCGTTGATAATCACGGTGATCCGCGTCGCTCCGGCCGCGATCGCGTTCTCCGCGATATCGAGGATGTGGAGAGACAGGTCCTCCATCATGATTCCTCGATGGCCCTTCCGTCCGTTCCCTTCAAGGCCAGCCGGATCTCGCCGAGGAGAGGGGAAGCGAGAAGGAAACCGATTGTTGTCTTGCCGATCTCCTCCGGCCGATGGGCGTCGGAAAAACGAACCAGCGGGAGACGCGCCCAGTCCTTGCAGGTCGCACGAGCCTCGCCGATCGTCATCCGGGGGGAAATCTCGAAGGCGTCGATTCCCAGGTCGGGAGGAATGAAACCAAGCTGGGAGATCAGCCCGAAAGCCTCCCGGTCGATGTGCGAGGCGATCGCAAGTCCACCGTGACGGTGGACGAGTTCGACGATCTCATAGACGTTCAGTCGCGTCGCGGCCAGGAGACAGTGCGGACTGAAGCCCATCACTTCATCATCCTCGTTGACGATCACCTGATCCTCGATGAACTTTTTTTTCGAGGCGACCTCGGGAAGTTTTCGGAAAACCTCCTCCTGCACGGGGAGGATGTCGTCCATGCTTTCAAAGAGGCCCAGGATGTGGACTTCTTCTTCGGACGTAAGCTCCATTCCGGGAAGGACCGCCAGCCTCGTTCCCGCCGCGGCCCGGATCGCCGCCGCCGCGTTTTCTGCCGTGTTATGATCGCACAGGGCGATGATGTCCAGCCCTTCCGTGAGGGCTTGCTTGACGATCCGGCGCGGAGACATCGTCAATTCCCCGCACGGCGAGAGGCAGGAATGGATATGGAGGTCGGCCCGGAAGCGCCTGAGCGCCATTAATGTCCTTTGATCCCCAGTCCATAAAGCCTTCCCGCGCATTCAAAGGCGCTGAGCGGGCTTCCGAGGATGGGAACCCGTTCTTTTTCGGCCCGTTCGACGGTCTCAGCGGAGGGTTCGCGTCCGTTGACGAGAAGGATCGCCGCCAGCTCTTTGAGCACGGCGACGGCGACGATGTTCGGGTGGATCTGGAGGGTGACCCAGAGATCGTCTTTCCGGCCGTGGGCGATGACATCGCTCAAAAGATCGCTTGCATAGCCGCCGCCGATCGTCCGGGCCAGGTCCCTCCCTCCCGTATGGATCTTGAGATCGAGCCGGTCGACAAGCTCGTCGAGATTCATGTCTCCTCCTTCTTCATGAACGGACAATCGGCGAGGTCCGCCAGGCCGCGAACGACATCTTCGGCGAGTGTCCGGCAGTCCGGGGCGCCGCAGGCCCCGCAGTCCTTATGCGGCAGCCGCATGAAGAGCTTGTTCCGCTTCCGGGCCTTTTGAATGGCCCGGGCGCGGTCGGCGTCAAGTGGAGGAGTTCCCACGGGCATCACCGGATGATGGAAGGACAGGAAATCCTCGTGATAGAGGAGGTTCATGTCGGATTGGTTGATGACGGTCCGCTCTCCCATCGCGCTGACCAGGCGAAGGATCCGGCTTTTGGCCAGGAAGCGATTCTCGATGGCCAACGGGCCTCCCACACAGCCGTCGGGACAGACCATGCACTCCAGCAGGTCCACGTCCTTGAGGAGCCCCGATTCGACCTGGTCCAGGACGCGGATGGTGTCCCGGACTCCCGAGACGGCGACCGTTCGATGGTTTTTCAGCCCGCGCGTCTCTCCTCCCGAGAGCGCCGTGCCCAGACCCATCCCGCTGAAGAGGATCTCCGGGAAGAGATGGCACATGATCGTGTCTTCCTGGCTTTGCCGGAGGGCCTGAAGGATCGGTCCGTAGATGTCCCGGATCGAAATGGCGCCGTTGAGATAGGACCTGGCCATCGTCGCCGGGCGGTTGATCGAAACCATTTTCGCGGGACAGGGAGTGATGTGGATGATCCCGATTTCGGTCGGCGATATTTTGAGCACCCGGGGAAGTGTCGTTCTCAGGATTTTGGCGGCGATCTCCCGAGGTGGTTCGATGGGGGCGATCAGTTCGCAGAGCGAGGGATAACGGCGCTGGATAAGGCGGACGACCACGGGGCACGTCGAGGCGATGAGCGGGCGGGGCTTGTGGTGGTCGTTGAGGTATTTCTCGATGGCGGCATTGTTGAGTTCGCAGATCGTGCTGAGTTCGTAAACATAGTCAAACCCGACCCGGCGCAGGGCGAAGAGGATCTCACTGGGAAGGGTGACGTTGTCGAATTGCCCGTAGAGGACCGTCGCCGGGATGGCGACCTTGTACTTGAAGGCGCTAAGGTCCGAGAACGATGTCGTGTGGGCTTCTATGGCGTCGTGGGGACAAAAGCGGATGCATTCCCCGCAGTCAATGCAAAGCTCGCCGATGATCCGGGCCTTGCCGTCCTTGATGCGGATGGCTTTCGTCGGACAGGAGGTCAGGCAATGGACGCAGCCGATGCACTTTTCGGCGCTGACATACAGCGAAGGGGGAGGATTTTCCGTCATTTCAGCCCCTGTCCGTTCGTCAGGATCGTCATCTCAAGCCTTGTCCTGCGGTCCGGCTCGGAGATGATCCGGAAACGATCGGAATTTTTTTTGATGTTGGGAAGTCCCATGCCGGCGCCGAACCCGAGCTCCCGCATTTCCTCCGTCGCCGTCGAGTAGCCCTCCTGCATGGCGAGATCGACGTTTTCGATGCCGGGGCCCCGGTCCTCTACGATGATCCGGACCTTTTGCGGGGTGATGAGGAGGTCGAACCGCCCTTCCCAGGCATACATGATGACGTTCATCTCCGCTTCATAGGCGGCGATGGCGACGCGGCGGACGACCTGGGAGCTGAGTCCGAGCTCCTTCAAGAGATTCTTGATCTCGCAGGACACCTTGCCCGCCCCGGCGAAGTCCCCTCCCTTGATCAGGAAGTCCTGCCGGAAAACGGCGTCTTCTTTCATCGGGCGCGTTCCGGAAAGGCCTGGGCGAGCCTCGAGCATGCCTCGAACATGCTCAATCCCGTCGAAATGACGGGCAGGTTCTTCTCCCTGGCTTCATCGACGACCTTCATGTCCGGCCTTTTTCCCTGAACGAAAACAATGGCCGTGACGTCCGTCAGACAGGCGGTGCGGACCACATGGGAATGGATCAGGCCGGTCAACAGGACGGAACCGGGTTTGATGAAGGTCAAAACGTCACTCATCAGGTCCGAGGCGAAGATCTCCGGGCATTCGATCCCGAGATCCATCTCCGGCGTCAGCAATTCTCCGCCGACCAGCCCCAGGATGTCTTTCAAAGTCATCGTCATGCCGCGGCGGAAAAGGGGTCCTTTTCCTCCCCTGCCGCTTCCTATTATATAAGGTTCGAGGACGTCAATCAACTGAACTCGTCCCAAAATTGCCGATAGGGTCCCTTTTCCACGTCCTATCGGTAATTTTGCGTGGAAGAACGAGACACGTGATGAAAAAGAGCTAGACAGGCTAGCCTGTCTAACCTGTCCAATACGAACGCAACAAAAAAAGTACCAATGTATGAACGGCACTGAATGCCGTCCTCAAGCCCCCGTAGCGGAGGGGGGACCCGTCGGTTTTTTCGACGGGGGGAACCGACGGGACTGGTTCCCAGGGGGGCCGGGGGAGTGAGGGCGGCTTCAGGCCGCTTAAAGTCAGATGTCAAACTTTTTAATGCGTTCGTATTAACTAGCCTGTCTAGCCTTTCTTATAGAAATGGCAGATATTTCTTGATCTCATA
>JALHVH010000239.1 GCA_022867105.1 Candidatus Aminicenantota bacterium | reverse complement strand
GAAAACGTCGGCCGGACCATCGTCCTGAGCAGCCGGAGGAACGCGGACCATCCGAAAAGCGCCCTTCGGAGCGACGAGATCATCTGGGGGAGGGCGCCGGCGCGGCTGGACCTCGGCGGAGGCTGGTCGGACACGCCTCCCTATTCCCTGGAGCACGGCGGTTCGGTCATCAACGCGGCTGTGAACCTCAACGGCCAGCCGCCCATTCACGTCTATGCCCGGACGATCGGTGAGCCTGAGATCCGCATCGGCTCCATCGATCACGGCGCCCGGGTCGTCATCCGTGAGATCGGTGACCTTCTTAATTACAAGCAGCCGTCGAGCCGGTTCGCCCTGGCCAAAGCCGCCCTGGCCATATCGGGGTTCTCGCCGGACTCCGCCGCCTGGCCGCGGAAGGCCGGGACGCTCAGGGAGATGTTGAAGCTCTTCGGCGGAGGCATTGAGCTGACGACGCTGGCCGCCATCCCAAGCGGCAGCGGACTGGGAACTTCGAGCATCATGGGCGCCGTCCTGATGGCCGTCATCCACAGGATGATCGGGCGTCGGCTTTCACAGCGGGAGCTTTTCCACAGTGTCCTTCGTCTCGAGCAGGAGCTGACGACGGGCGGCGGCTGGCAGGACCAGATCGGCGGTGCGGTGGGCGGCGTGAAGTTGATCACCGCGGAGGCGGGGCTCATCCCGGATCCCGATATCCATTTCGTCCCCCCGGACGTCCTGGACCCGGCGGTGAACGGTGGCCGGACGCTCCTCTATTACACGGGGATCCGGCGGCTGGCCAAGGACATCCTGCGTTTCGTCGTCGGCAACTACCTCGACCATGATCGCGGGGCCATGGAGACGCTGCGGCAACTCCACGCCTTTCCGCCCGCCATGGCAAGCGCCATGGCCGCCAAGGACCTCCGGGCGTTCGGCGAACTCATCGATCTTGCCTGGAACCTGAACAAGGCCATCGACCCGGATTCGACGACGGACGTGATCGAGGGGGTCCTGGCCCGGATCAAACCGCATATCTATGGGGCCAAACTGCTCGGCGCGGGCGGGGGAGGGTTTCTCCTCATCGTCTGCAGGTCACGGGAGGCCGCCGCGGCCGCGCGGACGGTTCTCGAAGCGGACCCTCCCAACGACCGGGCCCGGTTCTTCGACTTCGTGACGAGCTCCGAAGGCCTGGCCGTTACCGTCTGCTAATACGAACGAACTAAAAAAAGTTACAATGTATGAACGGCATTGAATGCCGTCCTCAAGCCCCCGTAGCGGTGGGGGGACCCGTCGGCTTTTTCGACGGGGGGAACCGACGGGACTGGTTCCCCGGGGGTCGGGGGAGTGAGGGCGGCTTCAGGATCCCGTTCTTAGCGTCTTGATCAAGACGTTGAATTTGGCGAGGAAACCCTCCTCCAAGGACGTGTCGAAATCCGCCAGCCACCGCCGGATATAGACTTTGTCATAGCCTGGATTCTTCAGGAGCATGGCCTTGATATCATCGATGTCCCGCGGTCTGCCGGCGACGATCTTGTGGATGACGACATCCTCGAGGGCCGCGAAGCGGACGGCCGCGCCCCCGAGCTTCACTTCTTTCGCCCGCTCGACGGCCTGCCGCTCGTAGGGAGAAAACGAAAAGACGAAATCGATCCGGATGCCGCTGCTCTCGTCGCTCACCGGGAGGACCATCGTGTCCCGGACGAAACGATCGATGTCGGGCGTCAGATACTTCAGGTCCAGGGCATCGATCACGTCTTTGATCTTTTGAAGTTCTTCAATTCCAATGCCGAGCGTGATGTCGATGTCCTTTGTCAGCCGCGGCTCGCCGTAGAGAAGGACGGCTTGGCCGCCAATGACCATGTACGGGATGGCGTTCCGGGAGAGCTCCCCGGCGACCCTTTTAAGAAGATTTTGGAACACTGTTGACCACCCGGGCGACCTTGATGTCGGTTTCGAGCCCTTCGAGCTTGTCTTTCAAAGGGAAGGCGCCGAGCAAAACCGCCTCCTCGTAAAGAGCGTCGATCAATTGGAAATTACGGGACGGCTCGGCTTTTCCCTTGGCGGCAAGCGTCCTTTCAAATTTCTCGAGAAGGCCGGGGTTCTTGATCATCTGACCTTGTCTTATTATATCACAGGTCCTGGGCCTATTGGATGTCCGGGAAGGCCGTCTTGAGGGACTCATAGACCCAGGCCGCCCCAGGCTTCGTCGCCCTTTTCGTCCCCCGCGTCGACCAGGGCGATGAACGCGTATTTCGGGCCCTGGATGTAGAGCGTCTTGTTGTCGATCTTGTCCGTGTCGCGGTTCTTCCACATCAGCGCCCGCCTGTTCCGGGTCGCCTTGCCGGAGATCACGGCCAGCGTGCAGGGAAACAGGGCGCTTACCGAAAATAGCATGAACATCCCGGCGAAAACGACAGAACGCCGGTTTTTGACGCCATGCTCTTTAGGCATGATTTTACCTCCATGATATGGAGAACCACCGAGCCCTTTGGAGGCGGCTCAATTTCCGCTATCCCTTTGTTATCGGATCTTCAAGAGTTTCGCCAGGTTCGCGTCAGGGTCGACGGTCAGCTCGATCCTCCCGTCGCGGGAGGTGAAGAGGGCGGTGACGCCCGGCCCGTGGCCCGCGACCCAGCTCCGGCTGTGGGAGATGACGCCGACCGTGATGGCGCCCTCCCGATAGATCCGGCCGTAGGTGGTGTCTGCGTTCACGATCCCGACGAGATCGCCGAAGCGGAGCCGCTCCAACCCGTATTCCTTGATCGTTCCGGAATCGAAAAGCTGGATGTCGTAGTCGCCCCTGTAGGCGTGGTCCGCGCCGAGGCCGGAGCCCATGATCTTGGCCGGGACCTTGATGGCAACCGGGACGAGGAGCTTCCCGTCCGGCGTGACACCCATGCCGGCTGCGGTCAGCGCGTCGATGAGCTCGGGCCCGACGTTCATGGCCGTGACGCCGGCGATGTTCCGAAGCTCGATCCCGAAGCCGACGGCGTAGATCTGCATCTTGTCGCCGATGGTCAGTTTGTCGAAAACAGAGGCGTCCGGGAAATCGACCATGACGTGCTCGGCGCCGCCGTGCTTGCCGATGACGTAGCCCATCGTTCCCTTCCCCTCTCCGTCCCAGATCTTGACCCTGTTCCCGATGCAGGCCAGGGTGTTCAACCCGCGGCTCTCGGAACCCGCCCGGGACCCTTCCCGTCCCAGGTTGTAGAGCGTAACGGCCGGTTCGACGTGGTCGCCGGCCAGGTTGACCGCGCTGTCGCCGGACCGGAAGTTGTAGGTGATGCTCCCGGTACCCGGATGGAGCTGAATCCTTCCTTCCGGGTCGATGTCATAGGGCGAGTCCCCGAAACCGGCCGGTGCGATGAAGCCGACGACCGCCTGCTTGACGAGCATGTCCTTGTTGTACTCGAGGGGCTTGACGGGGACGGCCTTGCCCGCCGCCTTTTGCCCTTCGGACCGGAGTCCGGCCGGCCCCGCGAGTAGGGCAAGGGCCGCGGCCGCGACGAGGATGGTCCCCAAATGATGTCTGAACTTGTGATCCACGTCTTTCCTCCTATTCAATCGCAGGCGGGTTCCGGAGCGTCTCCCGCCTTCCGGATCCGCGCGGACAGCGCGTAGTCCTCCATGACCTCTTCGAACATCTCAGGCTCTCTTTCCTTGAGCTCGATCGCGTAGTCGAGGAACCGGCGGATCCCGTCGCCCAGGACCTCGTAGACCTTGGCCTTCATCCGCGGATGACCGAGGGCCTCATGGATGAATAGTCGGCCTGCGTTACGTTCCTTGTAGCCGCGGACGTCGCTAACGAAGTGAAGAATGGAGATCATGTCGAAGAAGATTTCCTCGAAATTGAAGGTGATCGCCCTTTCCATGAAGTTGCGCCAGACCCTTTCGGCCTTGACGTATTCGAGGATGACCGGTTCCATGTCCTCAGGAGTCTTGTACTCGACGGCTTTCGCTTTTAGGCGCATCCCTTTGAGCTCCTCCAAGGAGGCGGTCCGGATCTCATCCATGGTGAGGGCCGGCGCCTTGAGGGCCGCGAAGTCCGCCAGAAAAAGGCTCCTCATCTCGGAGCGGAAGAGGTGGCTCTTGATGAACATCAGCTGCCGGCGCTTTTCCCGACGGTCGTGTTTCTGCAGGGCCCTCTCGACGATGAAAACGGCGACCATGACCTCGATGGGGATAGCGGCCAGGTGATAAAAGAACTCGAAGCCGGTCAGTCTCTCGATGACGATGAAGAGCGCCGACGAGCCGATGAACCCGGCGCCCAGCCAGAAGTGCTTCGGGAGTCTCATGACGCGTTCCTCATGGTGTCACCTATGTATCTGAACGAGAACAACCGCGCGCGCTCCGCATAGAGCGTCAGCCGCAGACGGCCTGGAAGATACGGAGAAAATTCGTCCAGCAGAGTTTCTCGATGCTTTTTCTAGGGAGCTCCGCTTCGGCCAGCCGGGCCCGGACGAGGCCGAGGCCCCGGCATCCCGTGACGCCTTCGGGGAGGTCGGGCACCCCGTCGAAGTCCGAGCCGAAGGCCACATGGTCGTCGCCGGCGATGGTCAGCATGTGGAAAAGGTGCTCGAGGTAGCGGTCCAGCGGGACCCGATAGGCCGACATGGCCTTGCGGAAGCGCTCTCCCGTGGCCCCCCTGAAGACCGCGTCATGCTTCGCGGGATCGGGGCCGGCCTTTTCCTCTTCCTTGCTGATCTCCGAAAACAGGTCTCCCAGCTTTTCGGAGGCTTTTGTGTAGCCGGCGTCGAGGAAGCCGGGATAGATGTTCACCCCGACAAGGCCGCCGCCCGCGGCGATCCTCTTGATCAGCGGGTCCTTGAGGTTGCGGGGGACCGGGCAAATGGTGTAGGCGCAGGAATGGGAGGCGACGATTGGCCGGCAGCTCTGTTCGAGGACCTTCTCCACGGCCCGGTCGTGGGCGTGGGAGACGTCGATGATCATGCCGAGCTTGTTCATGGCCGCGACGATTTCCTCGCCGAAGCGCGTCAAGCCCTCGAAGGATGGGGCTTTGTCGCCGCAGGAAATGATCCAGCGGTTGCTCCGCGAGTGGACCAGGGTCAGGAGCCGGACACCCCGGGCATGGAATCTTTCGAGGTTCTTGAGATCGCCCTCCAGCGCGTCGCCGTTCTCCACGGCCAGGATGGCGGCGATCCTGCCCGACGAACGGGCATCGAGAATATCCTGAGTGCAGCGGCAGACGGTGATCTCCGCGCCGTGCGCGCCGATCTCCTTTTCCAGGGCGTCCAGCATCTTCGACGCGAAATCGAACTTCCGGCCTTCCGGGAGGACGGGGGGGACGTAGCAGGCGAAGACCTGGAGGCCGATCCCGGCCTCTCTCATGGCGGGCAGGTTGACCTGAAGCCCGGGGTCATCGAGCGTCTTTCCCGCAGCGAGCCCCATGGCCGTGTCGCAGTGCAGGTCACAGATGGGGATGGCGTGGTTCATGAGGCAGTCCTCAAAAAGCTTATATCTTAACAGAACCTGACTGTCAATTCCATTTTGCCGGCGCCCAGGCCAAACCATTGATAATAATGCCGGTCTGTCGAAGTCGGTTTCGGCCGCCTCCCTTTGGGTTGGCTTGGGCGCACCGGTCGGAGTATACTGTTCTCATCTTCATCATCTCCTCGCCCCTGATGGACGAGGAATACCCGCGGCTGCTGCCGGATGACGAAGATAATAAGAAGAGGTTCTCTTCCATTTAGCCCCTCCCGTCCAAGCCCCCAACTCACACCAAACGTAAGAGATACAGAACAGAAAATAAGGGGGAGAGGGAACCGGGCGGGGACGGGTCGCGAACCGCGTCCTAGAGACAGTCCCTGAGGTATTTGGCTGTGATGGATTTCCTGGATTTCGCGACCTGTTCGGGAGTCCCCTTGGCCACGATCCGGCCGCCGGCGTCCCCTCCTTCCGGTCCCAGGTCGATGATGTGGTCGGCGCACTTGATGACATCGAGGTTGTGTTCGATGACGACCACGGTGTGCCCGGCGTCGACGAGCTTCTGGAAGCACCGGAGAAGGACCGACACGTCGTTCTGGTGGAGCCCGATCGTGGGCTCGTCGAACAGGTAGAGGGCCTTCTTTCCCTTCTCGTGGGCCAGGTGGTAAGCCAGCTTGATGCGCTGGAGTTCGCCCCCGGAGAGGGTCGTCGTCGGCTGGCCGAGCTTGAGGTAGCCGAGACCGACTTCCAGGAGAGGGTAGAGCTTCCGGGTGATGTCCGGCCTCCCGGCGAAGAACAGGCAGGCCTCGGTGACGCCCATTCCGAGGACCTCGTGGATGTTCTTGCCGTTATAGCGGACCTCCAGGACCTCGCTTTTAAACCGCTTGCCCTTGCAGGCCTCGCAGGTCAGGACGACGTCCGAGAGGAACTGCATCTCGACGATCTGTTGGCCCGCCCCCCGGCACTCCTCGCAGCGTCCGCCCGCTGTGTTGAAGGAAAAGGTTCCGGGCCTCATCCCCATGATCCTGGCCTCCCGCGTTTGACTGAAGAGGTCGCGGATGACGTCCATGGCCTTGGTGTACGTGGCCGGGATCGAGCGCGGCGAAGTGCTCAAGGGCGACTGGTCCACCATGATGACCTTGTTGACGCCTTCCCGGCCCAGGATTTCCTTGAATCCATTCCGCGCTTCTCCCGTGATACCCTGGTAGAGGACGTCGTAGACGAGCGTGCTCTTTCCCGAGCCCGAGACACCGGTGACGCAGGTGAAAATGCCGAGGGGGACCCGGACGTCGATATGGTCGAGGTTATGCCTGTGGGCGTCCTTGACCTCCAGAAATCCGCGCGGCTTGCGCCGCACGCCGGGCACGGCGATCGTTTTTTCGCCTCTCAGGTATTGCGCGGTGAGAGAGGCCTTGCTCTCGAGGAAGGGCGCCATGGGCCCGTTGAAAAGGATCTCGCCCCCGGCCTCGCCCGCTCGGGGTCCGAGGTCGATGACGTGCTCTCCGGCCCGGATGATCTCGGGGTCGTGCTCGACCACGACGACGGTGTTTCCGATGTCTTTGAGGGCCCGGAGGATCTGGATGAGACGGCGGTTGTCCCGCGGGTGGAGGCCGATGCTGGGCTCGTCGAGGACGAAGAGCGTCCCGACGAGCGAAGCGCTCAGGGCCGCGGCCAGGTTGATCCTTTGGGCTTCGCCTCCGCTCAGCGTGAAGGTCATCCGGTCGAGGGTGATGTAGTCGAGCCCGACCTCGAGCAGGAACCTCAGCCGGCCCCGGATCTCCGCGATGAGTCTGTCGGCCACCGTGCTTTCGAAGGGGCTGAGCTCGAGCCTGTCGAAGAAGCCGGAGGCCTCCCGGACCGTCATCCTGACGAAATCGGCGATGGAGAGGCCGCCGACCTTGATCCCAAGGGCCTGAGGGTTGAGGCGTGACTGGCCGCAGGAGGGACAGGGGACGTACTTCCGGTAGCGGCTGAGGAGGACACGGACCTGGACCTTGTATTTCTTCTTCTGGAGCCAGTCGAAGAACCCTTTGACCCCGTGGTAGCCTTTCCCGCCGTCCAGGACGAAGCGCTGGGCTTCCCGGTCCAGGTCCCTGAACGGAACGTGGGTGGGGATCCCCCTCTTCCGGGCCTGGGCGAGCATCTCGCGCTGGAGACCGCGCGACAGGGGCTTCGTCCAGGGCTCCACGGCGCCCTTCTCGAGAGACAGGCCCCTGTCCGGGACGATCTTGTCCTCGTCGATGACCGCCATGTCGCCGAAGCCGTGGCACTCGGGGCAGGCGCCCTGCGGGCTGTTGAAGGAGAGGAGGTTCGGGAAGGGCTCCTCATAGGCTATGCCGCAAACCTTGCACTCGAGCTTGTCCGAGAAGGGGAGCTCCCGGCCGGTTTCCGTCCGGACCCTGGCCCGGCCTTCCCCCTTCTTGAGGGCCAGCTCCAGGGAATCCGCCAGACGTTCCCGCTCCTCCGGGTCCATGACGAGCCTGTCCACGAGGACCTCGAGAGCGCCGCGCTGGGAAGGAGCCCTTTCCTCAAGATTGACGACCTCGCCGCCTTCGACCACCCGGAAAAAGCCCTCTTTCTTCAAGGCAGCGGTCCCCTTGTCCGCGGGCCATGAAAACGTGATCATGACCTTCGTCCCGGGAGGCTGGGCGTAAAGGGACTCGATGACCGAATCGATGGTGTCGCGCGTGACCGGTCGGCCGCACTTCAGGCAGTGGACCGTCCCGATCCGGGCGTAGAGGACCCTCAGGAAATCGTAGATCTCCGTTACCGTGGCCACGGTGGACCGGGGGTTCTTGGTCGAGGCCTTCCGCTGGATGGCGATCGCCGGCGGGATGCCCTCGATGCGCTCGGCGTCCGGCTTGTCCATCCGCTCCAGGAACTGGCGGGCATAAGCCGAGAGCGACTCGATGTAGCGGCGCTGCCCCTCGGCGTAAAGGGTGTCAAAGGCGAGAGAGGACTTGCCGGAGCCGCTCACTCCCGTCACGACGACCAACTTGTTCAGAGGGACGTCGGCGTCGATGTTCTTCAGGTTGTGGACCTTGACGCCGCGCAGGATGATCTTATCGTCGTTCATTTTGAGTTGATGTAAAATATCTATTATAGCAAAAGTAGGGGTCAAACCTACTCTTTTGACAAACTGCAGGCGGCAAGCTATCGGGATATCATGCCCAGAGTCTTGTCAAAAGAGTAGGTTTGACCCCTACTTCTTCTTTTTCCCGGGACGGCCGATGTCAATTCCCCGGACCCGAATCGAGCCTGTTGACCGGCGCCGGCCCGACGGGTGGTATAATAGCTTTCCCGATCGAGGCGCAAACATGAATATCGTCGTTGTCTTGGGAATGGCGGTGGCCCTGGCCATGGACTGCTTTGCGGTTTCGCTCGGCATGTCCTGCGGCCTCAATAAGCTGTCGGGCAGGCAGACGTTCCGTCTCGCCCTCCACTTCGCTCTTTTCCAGTTCGCCATGCCCGTCATCGGCTGGTTCGCGGGAGAGAATCTGCTCCGTCCTATCGAACGTTTCGACCATTGGATCGCCTTCGGCCTGCTGACTCTCGTCGGCGGAAAGATGATCCGCGAGTCGTTCAGGGTGGAAAAAGGCGAAGAGGAATGCCCGGTTGACCGAACGCGCGGCCTGTCGCTTATCGTCCTGTCCGTCGCCACGAGCATCGACGCTCTTGCCGTGGGCCTAAGCCTCGCCGTTCTCCGGGTGAACATCCTCTACCCGGCCGCGATCATCGGCATCGTTTGTTTTGCCCTGACCGTGGTCGGCTCGAAGCTCGGGCCGGTGGTCGGCCGGATCGTCGGCAAGAGGGCGGAACTCACCGGCGGCCTTATCCTGATCGCCATCGGAATCAAGATCCTCGTCGAGCATCTTTAAATCGGGGACACAATACCAATTTCCTAGTTTTCTAAAACGATGATTTATCCAGGGGAGAATTTGGAAAATCGGAAATTGGTATTGTGTCCCCGATTTTGATATCCTGCTTTTTCAGGAGAGAAATATGTATTCTCTGAGAGACAGGATCGTTTTCATAACCGGGGCGAGCTCGGGGATCGGGCAGTCGTGCGCCAGGGCCTTCGCCGCTCAGGGCGCGAGGCTCGTCCTGGCCGCCCGGCGGGCCGAGCGGCTGGAGAGACTAGCCGTCGAACTCAAGACGGAGCATGGCCCAGACATCCTCGTCCTGAAGCTCGACGTGCGGGACCCGGAGGCCGTTGAGGCGGCCGTTTCGGGGCTCACCGCCGAATGGGCCGCGATCGAAGTCCTCGTCAACAACGCCGGCCTAAGCCGCGGCCTGGACAAGCTCCATGAGGGGAAGCTTCAGGATTGGGACGAGATGATCGACACAAACATCAAGGGGCTGCTCTATGTGAGCCGCGCCGTCATCCCCGGAATGGTCGCCCGGGGCCGGGGCCACGTCATCAACATCGGCTCCATCGCCGGTCACGAGGTCTACCCGTTGGGCAACGTCTATTGCGCGACCAAGTTCGCGGTGAAGGCCCTCTCAAAAGGCCTGCGGCTCGACCTCAACGGGACCGGCGTCCGGGTCACGAGCGTGGATCCCGGTTTGACGGAGACCGAATTCAGCGTCGTCCGCTTTCACGGCGACGCGGACCGCGCCGGGAAGGTCTATCAAGGCTACACGCCGCTCGTCCCCGACGATATCGCCGACGCCGTCGTTTACTGCGCCACCCGGCCGGCCCGCGTCAACGTCAGCGAGATGATCGTCATGCCCACCGATCAGGCTTCAACGACGGTGGTCCACCGGAAATGATTCCGCGCGCCGGTTCTTGCTGATCTCCCGCCCGTCTCAGTCGGCATTCGCGCCAAAGAGAGAGTCCATCCTATCGGATCGGCCACAATGCTTTTTGACATTTCCCGCCTATTATTTATAATAAAGTTCCGTCTGAATAAGACCTGAAGGGACGCGGCGGATCTCATCGAAGGGTCCGGCGGCAAATAGGCCCCGGCATCCGCGAAAGAAAGGCGCTCAAGGCATTGATTTTCGGCATCGGAACGGACATCATCGAAGTTCGGAGGGTCGGGGACAAGCTTGCCCGGACCAAACGCTTGAAGGAAAAGGTCTTCACGCCGCGCGAGATCGAATACTGCGAAGCTCGGAAGATGAGCGCCCAGCACTTCGCGGCCCGGTTCTCGGCCAAGGAGGCGTTCCTCAAGGCCATGGGGACCGGCTGGAGCGGCGGGCGCAAGTTCGACGAGATCGAGGTCGTCAACAACGCGCTCGGGAAACCCGAATTGTTCGTCCACGGGAAGGTCAAAGCCTTCTGCGAGGCCCACGCGATCACCGGCATGGAAGTTTCGCTGTCGCATATCAAGGACCTGGCCCAGGCCGTCGTGGTCCTGGAAACGAAATTAAAAGGATAAAATAAGAGGGGACATGTCAAACATCGGCTCCTATGAAGAACGCGCCAAGGGGTTTTCCTGGTCCGTCTCGGAGAACGAGCTCGGCTACAGGGACGGAAACGTCATCAACAT
>JALHVH010000238.1 GCA_022867105.1 Candidatus Aminicenantota bacterium | reverse complement strand
TGGCCATATCGAACAGGACCCTTTCCTTGCTGCCGCCTATGCCCAGTTTTTCCCGCTTCCGGTTGATATGGTCTATGATCTCTGCGGCCATTTTCCCGGGCTCCGCTTCCATGCCCCAGCGGCCGCCCAGAAGACCTTCAAATTCCTGAAAGATATGATGACAGAACGTGTCGCTCCCTTCTATGGGAAGCCCGATGCCGAAAATGGTATAGACGCCCGAGGCGACAAAATATTGGCCTATGGCGAGGGCCTTCTCGCTCATCCATTGCGGCGCCGCCCCCGCCACCGGAAGGTCGCTGATGTCCTTGCCCAGGCCGCCGACCTTGACCATTTCCGAGAGGGCGATGAGGATGCGGCTGTTGTCGACACAGGAACCCGAATGGAGGACGGGCGGCATGCCCACGGCCCGGCAGACTTCCGCCAGCCCCCGGCCGGCATGCTTCTCGGCGCATTCCGGGATGAGAAAGCCGGCTTTGGCGCTGTCGATGGCCGAGCAGCCGGTCTGGACGACGAGGACGTCATTGGCGATGAGTTCTCCCACCAATTTGACATGGGAATCGCCGCAGGCGGCTTTGGGGTTCGAGCATCCCACGACGGCCGCCACCCCCCGGATCCTGCCGTTGATGACGTTGTCATTGAGGGGGACATAGGAGCCGCGGAACGATCCTCCGAGCATGTAGTTGATGGCTTCATGACTGAACCCGGCCACAAGGTCCATTTTGTCCCTGGGGATGTCGACCTTTCCACGGTTCGGGAAATTCAAGATCGCTTCCCTGAGGATCGTCCTGGCCGTCTGGAGGGCATGGGATTCAGAAAATTCCATGTGTTTCGCCCCCTCGATCTTCCCTTTGGGCGAGGTCGTGATAAGGAGGGTATGAAAATTCTTGCAGACATCCCGGAGGGCGGGCATGATGCACTGGACATCGACGATCATGGCCTCCACGGCCCCGGTGGAGATGGCCAGCTCCTGCTGGAGTACATTCCCGGCGATGGGAACGCCGTGGCGCAGCAGGACTTCGTTCGCCGTGCAGCAGATCCCGGAAAGACGGATTCCCGGGGCGCCTTGGGACTTGGCCAGGTCGACGAGCTCCTTTTCCTGGGAAGCCACGACAAGCATCTCCGAGAGAACCGGCTCGTGTCCGTGGACGACAACGTTGACGTTCGTTTCCGAAAGCACTCCCAGGTTCACCTGGCCCCGGACGGGAGAAGGCGTGCCGAAGAGGATGTCCTGAAGCTCCGTGGCGATCATGGAGCCCCCCCATCCATCCGCCAAGGCGGTCCTTGAGGCGTGGAGCATGATGTTCCGGTGGTCCTGGTCGACGCCCATGGTGGTGCGGTGCATCATCTCCACGATCTCCCGGTCGATCCCACGGGGGGTTATGCCGAGTTTCTTCCAGATGGCCTGCCGGGTTTCGGGAGCAAGCCGGACAAAAGAGATCGGGCCTTCCTGCCGGCCGAAATCTTCGAGGGCCTTCTCCGCAACTTCGATGGCAATATCCTCTTTAGGCCTATCTTTGACCGCTATGCCGAGAACCTGGGCGACCTTTTTGAGCTTTCCCGTATCCTTGATGGCGTAACCGGAGTCGGGATTCTTCGCCGCCGTGAGCAGAAACCTGGCCACCTCCCGCCCGTGGTCGGCATGGGCCGCGGCTCCTGCGGCGATCATCCTGGCAAAGTTCCGGGCGACGATGACCTCGGCCGTGGCCCCGCAAACCCCCTTCTGAGGGGATTTTCCCTTCGGGTTGATCCGGCACGGGCCCATGTAACAGTTGCGGCAGCACGTCCCCCTTTCTCCGAAGCCGCAGCGCGGCTTTTGTTCGC
>JALHVH010000237.1 GCA_022867105.1 Candidatus Aminicenantota bacterium | reverse complement strand
GTCGGTGATTGCGGGGCCCCTCCCGGAGTATTCTTTCGCCCGGGGCGTCCGCCAGCTCAAGATCCAGGACCGAAGAAATCCTTGTAACGCGCGAAAAGCGCTATAACCAGCCCTGTTCCCGGTACCAGGCGACGGCTTTTTTAGTCCCTGTCCGGAAATCGACGGCAGGTTCGAATCCAAGCTCCTTCCGGGCCTTAACATTCGACAGGGCCTTGGGGTGGAGAAAGAAGCTGAGCCTGGAACGGTTGAGGGGCGCTTCTTTTCCGAACGGAGCGTAGGCCTTCTCCAGGACCCAGGCGGCGGCGATCGCGGACCACTTCGGCAACGCGAGTTTCGGGATCCGGGCCCCGCAGGCCTCGGCGATGGCCGACGCTATTTCGCGGACGGTCAGGACCTCGTTCCCCGTCAGGTGATAGATCTCCCCGGCCCTCCCCTTTTCCGCGGCGAGCCGGAGTCCTCGGACGAGGTCGTCGATATAGACCGGCGTCTGGCGCCCGCTGTCGGCGGCGACGAGGGCGAACCTCCCCCTGTTGATGGCTTCGACGAGCTTGAAGGTCCTCCGGTCCCCGGGGCCGTAGGCCCATCCGGGCCTGACGACGACGAGGTCCATCCCTTCTCCCGCGAAGCGGAGCGCGGCCTGTTCCGCCTCGAGCTTGGTCCGGTCATAGGTGTTCCGCGGGTTTGGCGGATAATCCTCGGTGGCCTTGAGACCTTTTTTGACGGACCCGATGACCCCCGCGGAGCTGACGTGGACAATCTTCCGGACCCCAGCGTCCCTGGCCGCTCGGATGAGGGCTTCGGTCCCGCGGGCGTTGACATCGAGGAACCTGTCTTTCGAGAGGCGTGAAAAGCCCAGGGCCGCCGCCAGATGGAACAGGACATCCGTTCCCCGGAGGGTTTCCTTCCAGGGGCTCGGATCGCGGATGTCGCCGGGGACGGCCTCGATCCCGTTCCGGCGCCGGAGAGGGTTCTCGTGGATGAGGGCGCGGACGCTCCAGCCCGTTTCGATCAGGGATTCGACGAGATGGTTCCCGATGAATCCCGAGGCTCCGGTGACGAAGGCCCGCATCGAAGGCGTCTCCTATCGAACGAAATTCGCGCGCGCCGTCCTGAGCGAGCGGTCCATCTTCTCTTTATAGGCCGAATAGGTGTGTTCCCTTTCCGCCAGCTCTTTGGCGGCCCCGGCCCTCCGCTGCGCTTCCGGGCTGGTCAGGGCGAACGACAGGCCTTCGGCCATCGCTTCGGGCGTCGGCTCGACGAGGACGGCGATCCTGTCGTCGAGCACCTGGGTGTGCGTGTAGAGGTTCGTGGCCACGAGAGGCTTTCCCGACTTGAGGAAAGAGTAGATCTTCAGGGGCGTGTTCGTCCCCGTCAAGCGGGGAGAGGCCAGGACGTCCGCGAGGGCCACGAAGAGGGGGACCTCGGAGGGGGGGACCCGGTCATGGATGACGACCCGATCGCCGATCCCCAGGGAATCGGCTTTCTTCTTCAATTCCGCCCGGTCGGCCGGGCCGGCGCCCAGGAGCACGAGGACCGCCTTCTCCCGGATGAGGGCCGCCGCTTCGAGAAGAAGCGAGACACCCTGGTAGGGGCCGAAATTGCCGGCATAGAGGATGATCTTCTCTCCGTTCGGGGCGAGTTCCCGGCGCTTCTGCGCCAGTTCTTCCGGGCCTGCTTCCGGGGACGGGAAATCGACGACGTTCTCGATCAGGATGGCCTTTCCCCCGAAACCCCCGGCCTTCACCCTGGACATCAGGTCCGGGCAGATTACGATGACGGAATGGGAGTTCTTCAGGATGAACCGTTCCATCAGGGCGAAGAGCCCTTTGAGGAACGCCGACCTCGAGAACTCGAAGTTCTCGAGCTGCTGGGGCAGGCTGGAATGCATGTCGTAGATGTGAGGGACCCGGCCGAGCTTGCTCAGGACAACTCCCGGCAGGGCGGCTTCCTCATGGGAAAAGATGAGGTCGTAACGTTTCGTGAGGACCCGGAACCCCGCCTTGAGGGTTAGGAGCGCGTCCAGAGGGATCTTGGCATAGGAAGGCCCGATCTTGATCTTCTTGAGCCGGAGGACGTTCCGGACGCGGAAGATCCGCAGGTTCTTGAAAGAGACGTCCTCCCCCAGGGGATAGGTCATCAGGTCGACCTCGTGGCCGAGGTCGGACAGGGCCATCGTCCGGAAATAAACGCTGATGGGCGTCCCCCGGGGCTGGAAGAAAGGCTCGGGGGCGAGCATGAGGATCTTCATGGACGGTCGGAATCGAGAATCTCTTTGATATGGTAGATCTTCTTGGAAGCGGATTCGTGATAGGCCCGGATCATGATCTCGGCCATGAGCCCGAGGGTGATGAACTGGATGCCGATGACGATGAGGAGAACGGCCAGGAGCAGGAGAGGCCGGTTGGCGATGCTGTGCTTCAGGACCAGGCGCTCGTAGGAAAGCCAGAGCCCCAGGATGCCGCCGGCGAGGCCCCCGGCCATGCCGAACAGGCCGAAGATCTGCAGGGGCTTGGTGGAATAGCTCAGGAGGAACTTGACGGTGAGGAGGTCGAGCATGACCTTGGGGGTTCTGAGGATGCTGTACTTGGACTTTCCCCGCAGCCTGGGCCTGTGATGGACCTCGATCTCGGCGACGGTGACGCCCATGTGGCTGGCGATGGCGGGAATGAAGCGGTGGAGCTCGCCGTAGAGGCTGATGCTTTTGACGACCTCCTTCCGGAAGGCCTTCAGCGTGCAGCCGTAGTCATGGAGCTTGACTCCCGTGATCCGGGAGATGAGCCCGTTGGCCAGGATGGAAGGCAGCCGGCGGGAGAGGAACCGGTCCTTCCTGTTCTTCCTCCAGCCGCTTACGATGTCGAAACCGGCGTCCATCTTCTCGAGAAGGGCGCCGATGTCGTCGGGGTCGTTCTGAAGGTCGGCGTCCAGGGTGACGATGACCTCCCCCTTGGCATGGTCGAAGCCCGCCGCCAGGGCCGCGGTCTGGCCGAAGTTCTTCCGGAACCGGATGACCTTGACCCGGGGGTCCCCGGCCCGGATCTCCTTCAGGACATCGAAGGAGCCGTCCGTGCTGCCGTCGTCGATGAAGATGATCTCGCAGGACCTCTTCAGCCCGGCGCAGGCGCGGTGGAGCTCTCGGTGGAGATCAGGGAGGTTCTCGGCCTCGTTGAACACGGGGATGACGATGGAGATCTCTATCCGCTCTGTTATGTTCATCTTAGGCACTATATCACAAAGCTTTCGCCCCGGCAACTGGATAATCGTGTTCCGGGGGACTTCCGGGGGGAGTTTCCGTTGACAACGCTGTCCAAACAAATTACAATCTGCCTTGGTGCGTCATGGAGGGAAAGAAGGTCCTGATCGTCGATTACGACAGCCGGAGCCTGGAAACCATGTCCAAGCTCCTGAAATCCCAGAAGCTTCGGATCATCCAGGCGGCTGACGGACAGGAGGCCTACGACAAGTTCAAGTCCGAGAAGCCCGATCTCGTCATCCTGGAGGCCATCCTGCCCAAGATCCACGGGTTCGACCTGACCAAGAAGATCTCCCTGGAGTCCGAGGGGCGGGTCCCGGTGATCATCGTCACGGGGCTGTACCGGGGCCCCCAGTACAAGCACGAGGCGCTCTCCTCTTTCGGCGCCGCCGATTATTTTGAAAAGCCCGTCGACACGGACAAGTTCGTCGGCTCGGTCCTGCAGCTTCTCCACGACGAAGAGGACATCGAGGAGGACCTCCCCGATTCCGATTCCGTCATCGCCGGCCTCTCGCTGAAGATCAAAGCGAAACCCCAGCGGTCCAAGGAAAAAAAAGCCTCTTGAAAGAACAGACCGTGAATGACAGCTTGTGGACGCGCTGCAACAGCTGCCAGCGAATCCTTTACAAGCAGGACATCCTGGACAATTATTCCGTCTGCCCGGCCTGCAATTTTCATTTCCGCATCTCGTCGGCGGAACGGCTTTGCCTGCTCTTCGATGACGGCCGGTACGAGCTCCTCGACGAAAGGATCTATCCGGTCGACTTCCTGAATTTCGAGGACTCCCAGAAGTATTCCAAGAGGCTCAAGGAAAGCCAGGCGCGCACGGGCCTGCCGGAGGCCATCCAGACCGGAAGGGGGACGATGGGCGGCATTCCTGTCGTGGTCCTGGCCATGGAGTTCGGCTTCATGGGGGGGAGCGTCGCCTCGGTCGTCGGCGAAAAGATCACCCGGGCTTGCGAGCTGGGCATCCGGGAGAGGATGCCGGTCGTCGTCGTCTCCTGTTCCGGCGGCATGCGGATGCAGGAAGGCATGATGTCCCTGATGCAGATGATGAAGACGAGCGCGGCCATCGCCATGATGGAGGAGGCGAAGGTGCCCTTCATCTCCGTCCTGGCCGACCCGACCACGGGCGGGACCACCGCCAGCTTCGCCATGCTAGGGGACATCAACATCGCGGAGCCCCGGGCCCTGATCGGCTTCGCCGGACCCCGGGTCATCGAGCAGACGATCAAGGAGAAGCTCCCCAAGGGTTTCCAGAGTTCGGAGTTCCTCCTCAGCCACGGCATGCTCGACGACGTGGTCGAGAGAAAGGACCTGAGGAACTACATCATCCGGGCCCTGCGGCTTTTCCTCAACAGGGCTCAATGAACTATGGACAGTCCAAGGACTACCTGAAGTCCCTCCAGCGGTTCGGCATCAAGCTTGGCCTCGAGAACATCCGGACCCTCCTTGCGTCCTTGGGCGGTCCGCATCATGAATATCCCTCGCTCATCGTGGCCGGGACGAACGGCAAGGGGTCCGTCGCCGCCATGCTCGCCCGGATCCTGTCCGGACACGGTTTCCGGACCGGACTTTACACCTCTCCCCACCTCGTGAGGATCGAAGAAAGGATCAGGATCGGGGAACGGCTCATCACGCCCGGCGAGCTCTGCCGGGGACTTGCCGTGATCAGGAAAAATGTCGATGAGCTCCTGGCCTCGGGGAGACTGACGGATCCCCCCACTTATTTCGAGGTCATCACGGCCCTGGCGCTGACCTATTTCAGGGATAGCCGCGTGGATTTCGCGGTCCTGGAGGTGGGAATGGGAGGGAGGTTCGACGCGACGAACGCGGTGACCCCTCTCGTCTCGGTCATCACCACCATCTCCAAGGACCACCAGAAGTATCTCGGCCGGAGCCTTGGCAAGATCGCCTTCGAAAAGGCGGGGATCATCAAGAAGGGCGTCCCCGTCGTCTGCGGCGTCAGGCGGGGGACAGCCTTCCGGCTGATCCGGCGCCGGGCCCGGGAGATGGGGGCGCCGTTCGTTGAGGTCTTCGGCCCGGCGACCTCATTCGTGCTGCTGTCGTCCAGGCGGGGCTTCCGTTTCCGCTATGACAGCGGCTCCGCGACCTATTCTTTCGCGCCCTCCCTCCAGGGCGTTCACCAGGGGGAGAACGCGGCGGTGGCCATCCGGGCCGCCGAGGTCCTGGGGACCGTGTGGAAGCCCCTTGAAAAAAGGATCCTTGTCGAGGGCATCGAGAGGACACAATGGGAGGGGCGCCTGGAGTGGGTGTCCGGGAAGCCCCCGGTCATCCTGGACGGCGCTCACAACCCCGAAGG
>JALHVH010000236.1 GCA_022867105.1 Candidatus Aminicenantota bacterium | reverse complement strand
CCGGCTGACGAAGTCGCTGGCGAAGAAAAAGAGAAGGAGCGTCGGGATGAACGAAAGGGCAATGAAGAAGATGACGAGCTTCGTTTTGAAGTGCGAGCCGACGACCTTTCTCTTGCGTTCGAGGTAAAGCTTGACCATGTTCCGGCCCAGGATGAAGAAGAGGATGAGCCCGAGGAGGAGGACGATGATCTGAAGGGAAGAGAGGAGGACGCTGGTCAGCCGCGTCGGGGAGAATTCCTGGGACTCCCGGATGAAGAACTCGATCGTGAAGAAGAGGACGATGAGGAGGATGATGATCGCGCCGATGACGCGCGGGCCCTTTTTCCTGGAATCGGCCATGGCTTTACTCGACCCCGGTGCCGTCGCTCCGAACGAATTCGGCCATGTTGTCCGGGGTGATCCGGATGTTCTTGACGACGGCGCCGGAACGGCCGAAGCCCTTGCCCGGCCTGCCGTTGATGGAGAAATCCAGGCCGCCCGCGTTGCCCAGGTGGATGATAAGCTCGTTCCGGGCCGCGACCCGGGCTTTCTCGCCCCTGAGCTTGATCCCATCCAGGGCGAGCTTCCCGTCGGCGAAGACCTGGATCCATGTCCTCGCATGGAACGAGAGCTCCAGGTTAAGTCCCTTCTCTTCTTCCTTGGGGATCGGCGCCGGAACGGGCTCGATCGCGGAAGCCGTGATGGCGGCCTGTTGCTCCACCGGGGGAGGGGCTTCCCGCAATTCGGGGGCGGCGGGGTTTTGACCGGGCCTGGTCAGAAAATAGACGGTGAAGGTGACGATGATGAGAACGATTGCCGCCATGCCGGCCAGGGAGAGCTTCTGCTTCTTCGTGATCTGCGGCCCAGCCCCCGGCCTACGTGCCCATTCCGGGCTTCCGGCCGACAGGAATCCTGCCCGCTGGTATCTCTCGACCAGTTGGTCCTCGTCGAGCCCAACGGCCTTGGCATAACTGCGAACGACACCCTTGATGAAGAATTCCCCCGGGAAAATGTCGAGGCAGTCGGTTTCGATGGCTTCCAGGTACATCAGCGTGATCCGCGTCGAGTCGGCGATTCCTTTGAGGGAAAGCCCCCGGGCTTCCCGTTCTTTCTTAAGTTCCTGTCCGATGGATGCCATTCTTCCCGGAATTTTAGGGCAATCCGGGGGTTATGTCAAACCGGCAGAAGCCGGGCAAGCTAGACAGGCGACTCCACAAAAGCGAGATAAATAAAGAACAAAAATCAGATCGATTTCATTTAAAACCGATACCGATCATGGCAACGATGCTGTTGGTCTTCATGTTTGAAGATTTGTCCACTTTTAGGACTCCCAGGTTATAACGCAGATCCAGGATCAGGTTGACTTTTTTCATGAGGATTTCCAGGTTGATGCCAAAAGTCGCGCCGGCATCCAGCTTTTTGAAATCGTCTCCGCCCCACTTATCGATGGTGGTTCGTGCATCACCTTTTAAGTGATCTATTTGCACGACTTTGTAACTCATTCGGTAAGCCGCATAGGGGCCGGCCAATAATCCGAAGCGAAACTTGTTGGTTTTTATAGGAGTGAACTTAGCCAGTAAGGGCAGGTTTAGCCAACCCATGCTGAATTCGTTGGTATAATCCCACTTGTGGAATGTGGTGATAGTCCACCAAAAAGGAGGGATGTAGATGGTGAAAGAGCTCCAATATTGGCCTGCCGAGGAATATTCGGTATTAT
>JALHVH010000235.1 GCA_022867105.1 Candidatus Aminicenantota bacterium | reverse complement strand
TGGGATAGATGGAGCAACCTTTGAAGCCGAACCGGTGGGAAGGTCCGATGATGACCACCGTGTCAAAGGGCTTGCCCTTGACGAGGTTGTAGGCGTACGCCGCCGTTTGGCCGGAATAGATGTATCCCGCGTGAGGGACGACCAGGGCCTTGATCTTGCCCCGGACTTCGGGTTGGGGCGGAACGTCCCGGAGGAACCGGTCGATCCGGGCGGCAAGCTGTCCGGCGTCGCGGTCGTAGAATTGCCCGGCCCATACGGCCTCGCGGACTTCTTGTCCGAAGGCGGCGCCAACCAACAACAGACACCCTCCGATCAATCCCCAACAACGGTTTTTCATGTCATTGCCTCTTGCCCAAAATATACATTCGGCCGTGCCGGAAGTCCAGTAAGTAGGGGTCAGGTCTTAAAATTGCCGACAGGACGTATATCGGAATTCCGGGGATCACCAGAAGTCGGCGTCATCGCTTGAGAAGAAAGAATCCTATCGGCAATTTTAAGACCGGACCCCTTTTTTTGTTGACTTTTTTTCCGTTTCAGATAAAATTGGGGGCGGAAGGTTAATGATGAAAGGCTTCTTCAAATCCATACTCGCTTTGCTCAGTTTGGCTTCGGCGTTCTTCCTCGGGTTCCATCTCGGCAAGGAAAAAGAAAAGGCCAAGATCCCGAAGTTCCAGGACGAACCCGACAAGCCTGCCTGAAGCTTCTATTAACTCTTCATATCTTTAAAGGCGTGATATGAGCTTCGGAGCGTACGGCCTATTGGTCATTTTCGGGCTTTTCATTCTGCTTCTCGCGATCAATCCCAAACTCTCCTGCTTTGGGAAACGCATCGCATCTCCCCTTTATCCCCTTGTCCGGAAACGCCGCCTGAGGAAGAAGGCGGGGGAGGCCGGCAAGACCGGAGGCGAAGAAGAGGAGAACGCGCCGCGCAAGAAAACCAAAGATTACGGTTTCCATCTGGACTGAAGGTGCGTCCGATTTCCGCGGAGCGCGAGACGCTGAGAGCCGGGCCGGCGGGGACGAGCCTGCGGGCCGTGCGGGTTTCCGTCGTCGCGTGTTTCGTCCTTGTCGCGCTCCAGGCCTGCGTCTCCGGTCCGCCCGTCCTATCCCCTCCCCCGACCCAAATCGATGCCCTGGACGGCTACGGCTCACTGTCCCTCCGCAGAGAAAGCGGGTCCGTCAAGACCCGGTTCTCGTTTCGCTTCATCCTTCCGGACACGGGCCGTATCGAAGCCCTCGACCTTTTCGGCCGGACGCTCGCCGTCCTGATCTTCAAGGAAGGCGATTCCTGGCTGGCCCTCCCTTCGCGGCACGCTTACTGGACGGGCCCCGAGGAGGAGCTGATGGAGAAGTTCCTGGGCTTCGGGCTCAAGGCCGGCGAGCTGGCCCGCCTCCTCTGCGGGCGCTGGACCGGGCCCGGCGCTCCCGATGGGACCGGAGGGTGGAAACTCGAACGGGACGTCCGGGGGTACGTCCTCAGCGGGGAGCGGGACGGATTCCGCTTCGAGGTCGGGGAGTTCTTCGGCGGGGCATCCGTCCCCCGCTCGGTCGCCTTCTCCCGGGCCGGGAGATCGGGGAGGGTCCGGGTCCTCAAGATCCAATTCAACAGGCCGCCCCGCGGCGACCTCTTCGGACCGTCCGCTCTGAAAGGGCTGGAGCCGAAGACCTGGCCGGAGATCGAGGCCCTGCTCCAAGATGAAGATTAAATCTTTCGCCAAGGTCAACCTCGGGCTCGAGGTGCTGGGAAAGCGGCCCGACGGCTATCATGATATTCTCACGCTTTTCCAATCGGTCGACCTGGCGGACGTTTTGGAGTTCGTCCCCGCATCCGGCCGCGACATCCGGCTTTCCGGCAACGATCCCTCCGTCCCCTGGGACGAAAGGAACCTCATCCACCGGGCCGCCGAGCTCCTCCGGAGCGAGACGGGCAAAGGCGGCGGGGTCCGGATCGAGGTCGCCAAATCCATCCCCGCCGGAAGGGGGCTCGGAGGCGGGAGCAGCAACGCGGCC
>JALHVH010000234.1 GCA_022867105.1 Candidatus Aminicenantota bacterium | reverse complement strand
TAAATCGGGGACACAATACCAATTTCCGAATTACCGGGTTTTCCAGGGGAAAATTCGCCCCGATTTTTAATTCGGAAATTGGTATTGTGTCGCCGATTTAACGGCGGTCCGATAAGGTCTTTATGAACTCGACGATGGCGTTCTCTTCATCGCGGGCGAGGCCAAGGTTTCCCGTTTCGGTCTTGTTGACGTTCGCGGCGATCTCTGGAGGGGGCCAGGAGATCCCCGCCTTGTCCCGCGTGTTATAGAAATGGACGATGTCCTTCAGGTTCTTGAAGTACCCGTTGTGCATGAACGCTTTGACGAAGCCGGGAGACGGCCTCAGGTCGACATTTCGCAGCGTCGGGATCTTATACTTGCCCATGTTCTCGGCCGCGAACGGCTGATACTTGGCGACGGAATCCAGGGTGCCGCCGAGCCCCCGGTCCACCCAGGTCTTCCCGTCTGGATTGTACTTTTTCTCCTGCCCGAAGAACGGGTTTTCCGGGTTCTCGGGGATCCCGAGGTTGTCGTATGTGTAGTCCGTAAACACGGGCGGTTTGTCATTCGCGGCGGTCAGGACATGACAGTTGGAGCACATGCCTTTGGTGTTGAAAAGGACGAGGCCCCTGAGCTCGGCGTCTGCCAATCCCAGATTTTTAAAGCCGGCGGCGTTGGAGTCGTTGATGGATTCGACTTTGAGCCCATTGGCCGTGGCTGCTCGCCAGAAATCGTCGAACTTCGAGTTGAAAGGATTGACCTCGGCCGATCTTTCATAAGCGGCGATGGCGCGGCCGATCCTGACGTAGGTCCCGTCAACGTCCTTGTCGGCGTCGAGGGAGCCGGATCCCCAGACTTTTTCGAAGAGGCTGGCGTAGTCCGATTTCCTGACCGCAAGGATGATGCTCTTTTTGTCGGGCATGTTCTGCTCGAGGGGATTCATGAAGGGGCCCAAAGCTTGCTCCGCCAGGGGGTCGCCCAGCGTTTCCCCCGTCGCCCGTCCATCCCAGAACATGCCGCCGACGAAGTTCCCGTCCTCGTCCCGTTGGAGCTTCGGGCTGTCGCCGGCATAGGCGGCAGCGGGGGGCTTGCGGTTTCCGAACCGGCCTTTGACCGCGCCCTCGTAGACGCCCCCGACTTTATTAATGTGCTCGTCCTGACCGGTAAAACCGACCTTCGGGCCATGGCAGGCCGTGCAGTCCTGCCCGGCGGGCGAAGACAGGTTCTTGTCGAAGAACAGTCGCTTGCCCAGGTCCTCCAGGGGAGAGAGCTTGGCCGGGCCCTTCTGGGCCGAAAGTGAAGGCAGAAAAATAACGACAAGAAGAGACAGGATTACCGCCGCGAAAAACCTTCTTTTCATGAAACCTCCATCAGGTGGGGCCGTCAACCACTCTCCCGTTCCGTCGAATCACTATTCTATGGAGCAGAATGCGAAAGTCAACGGTTCCTCCCCCCATTTGCTTTTCAGGGCCCACGTCAATTCGACGCGGAATTTCATCCATGCGAACCGCGCTTGAGCGCCCGGTTCCAGGCCCGCCAGCTTGTGGGCGAGGATTACCAGCTTGCCCCGGCCGAAGGCCCGGACGGCGTCGATCTCCTCGGCCGAAGGCGGACGCCCGGTTCCGGGAACATTGATCGTCAGGCCCACCTTGGGGGAAAAGATGAATTCCCTTTCCTCGCCCGGGGCGTTGACGTTCTTCTCCCCGGGCGCGTTGGGACCCGTGTTGTCCGCATTGCGGAAGTGCCAGCCTTCGACTTCCCTGGGGTTGGGGACGAAATGGAAGGGCGGCGTCAGCCGGGAGAGGTCCTCGCCACGGTTCTCCTGCTTGACCATGATCCGCCGGCCGAGGGGCCATGGCTCCAGGATGAAGAGAAATCCCGGGCCGAAGGGTATTTCAAACGGTTGCGCCTCCGATATTTCGGCCTCGAAGCCGACCTCGCTTCGATCTTCCGTGACGACCGGCTCCGCCTCGCCCTCGAATTCGCGCGGGATGTCGTTGAGCCCCGTCTCTTCCTCCACGGAGCGATAGAACCTTCCCCATTTCGTGTCCGGTAGCTCCCGGACCAGCCTCCGGAGAAAGCGGTGGAGATAATAGTTCTCTCCGGCCGCCGTCCGGATCTTCTCTATGATCGACCTCTGGGTCCCCAACGGCAGATAGATCTCCTCCGAGATCCCCATCAGGCCTTCGTTTTCGACCGCGCTGACCACATCAAGGATTATTTTCCAGTATTCCAGCCCAATGACGTTCAGTATGCCCGGGCTTCGCTCGACAATTTGAACGAACTCCCGAGGCAGGACGTTGATATTGAACGTCCCGGCCGCGAGGCCGTCTGCTACGAGCGAGGCCAGGGCAAGGCCGAAAAAGACGATAGACCGAAAGGACCGTGTCTTGGCAACTCCCGGAAAAAGAGACGTTTCCACAACATCATTTTCCTGTGGGAGCGGGCGTCGGCCTCCCGGCGTCCAAATTCCTGTAATTCAACACCGCGTTGAAGAGCAGGAAGAAGCTGCCGACCGTTTGCTGGCGCCACATCGGGTTGATGGCGAAGAAGACGACGTGACCCTTGCCGACGGGGACGTCCACGACCGCGGGTTTGGCCGCCAGGGCCTCGCCGCCTTCCAGGAGCCCCGAGACGAGGAGCTTGTCGGCCGTGTCGAAGCGCATGACCACCCGGACCGTTTTCAAGTCGGCCGGCATGTAGAGATCGAAGAGGTCCCTGTACTCGGCCGGGATGCCCGCGCCGGCGCCCTGGACCTTGTCGACCTTCTGAATCCGGCCCTGGATCACGTCGGGGTCCTTGACGCTTCCCCGGCCCGAGGGCCGGTCTTTCGAGCCGCCGCCGAACATGTCCTCGATCTCGGCCCCTGTCACGGCCTTAATGCCCGTCTCGAGCACCGGGCCGCCGCCGAAATAAACGCCTAAGTTCCGATCGTAGCCGTATCCGATGGGGCTCAAGAGGTCTGAGATGTTAGCGCTCAGGACCGACCCAGACACCCGGAGGTTCGGCGGGTTAACCACGGCGACGCTCTCCACGATGCCGTAGCTCACCGGAAGCTCGGCCATGTTTGTGATGGGGACAAAGAGCCCACCCTGCTCAATGAACGACTTGAGGTGGACGATCCCCGCGAGCTCCAGTCCGCCGCGGATATCGTCGCGCGAATCGGGCCCGCCGAGGTTGGGATATTTATCGGATTTCTTCCAGGGAATGGGTTCCTTGCCGCCGATGCCGTTGACCACCCTCGGGGCCTTGCCGAAAAAGCCGGAGGGCGGGAAGACGATGACGTCATATTTCGCGCGGAGGTCCGCGTCGTCCCGGACGTCCTGGAGGGAGATGTAGGCGTAGGGGATTCCCAGCCTGTCGAAGGCCAGGCGGAACCAGCCCTCGTCCTGCGTATTCACCCAGCTGTGGAGGATGGCGATCCGCGGCGCGTCGAGGTCGTGGGTCTTGGAGGAGGGAAGTGCCGGGAGCCCATAGGCCATGAGCCCGAGGTCCCGGCAAGCCCTGCCGAGCGACTCCTCGAGGTCGGCCGGGTTCCCTTCGCGGGGGATGATGAACGCGCCGGCTTGGAACTTGACGTCGCCCTGGGCGAATCCGTCCTCCGCGGCCAGCATCTTGACGTCCTTGAGCTTGTAGCGGAAGGTCATGAGCTCGGGTTCGGCCGTGTGGTTAACGGCGAAGGCCGCGGCTTTACCCTTCTTGACGTTGACGATCTTCCCTTCGACCGCCGCATCCTTGGCGAGGAGCGTCATCTTCGCGTCGAGGACCTTCGTGTCCGTGACGCGCACCGTCCGGACGTTGAACAGCGGGCCCAGGGTCCAGCCCGTGTCGTCATAGGGCTGAGGGTCCTTGGGGCTGTAATACTGGGTGTCGAGCAGCATGTCGGCGCAGCGGCTGTAGGGCTGGTCCATACGGACGATGAAACTCGCGGCGGGGTACTTGTCCTTGCCGACCGTGACCTCCGCGGCGGCGGCGTGGACCTCGACGCCATTTTTTCGGAGAAGGTTGACGAGCCGCGCGGCGCTCAGGGGCCGCTTCGTATCCGAAGGGATGATGTAGGCGGCGGGCCCTTCGATCGTCGCCTTGGCCACGGACCGCTTGGACTTCAGGTAAAAGTTACGGAGGAACCTTTCCTTGTTCTCGGCCACGTTCCGGAAGGTCAGGAGCAGGGCGCTCTGCTGGTAGTTGATGTTGTTCCGGAAGGACCACTTCACGGCCGCCAGGGGAGGGTCGGGCCGGTACCATGCTCGCTTGGACTCGCCGGTTACGGACCGGACCATCGTGTCGGCCCCGGTCCCGCCGAAAGTCTCGTAAAACCGCCCCGTGGAGTTGTGGAAAAGGGCGACGTAGAAGCCGTAGCCCGCCGACCAGCCGTCGAAGAAGCCGTGGGTCCAGACGCCGGGGACGCCGCGCCTGGTCATCTCGGCGACCTCGTGGGCGGCCATCTCCTCCCATTCGTTGACGGTGATGGGGTCGAGCCAGGCGTTGTAAGGACCCGTGCCCGTCGAGGTGTAAAGATACGGGACGGACTCGTGGAGGTCGTGCATGACGATCGGGTGCCAGGCGAAATAAGCCTTGAGAAGGTTCTCGGTGAGCTGGAGCCCCTGGCCGATGGCGTCGCGGTTGTTGTCGTGGGAGACGTATTTCCCCCAGTAGACGAGAGGGATGGTCTTCTTGTCCTTATTGTCTTTCTTGTAGAGGTACGTGTCGACGGCCCGGTCCCAGCCGTCCACCTCGAGGATGGGCGTCATGAGGACGACCATGTTCTTGCGGATGGCGCGGCAGGCGTCTGAGTCCTCGACCGCGAGCCGGTAGGCCAGTTCCATCATCATTTCCGGGGAGCCGCACTCCTGGGAGTGCAGGCCGCCCGTGATCCAATAGACGGGGACGCCCTCGGCCAGGAGCTTGTCGGCGTCCGCTCCGGCGAGGCCGCGGGGGTCGGCCAGGCGGGACATGATCTCTTTAAGTCGCGCCAGGCGCGCCATATTCTCCTCGGAGGAGACAGCGACGCCGATCATCTCCCTGCCTTCGTCGGTGGGGCCGAAGGAGAAGACTTCGACTCGCGGGCTCGCGGCGTCGAGGGCGCGCATGTATTTGTAGATGTCAGCCGAATGGTCGAGGACGTCGGGTGCTCCGGCGATATGGCCGAGGACCGCGAGCGGTGTCGGGACCGTCGCGGAAGCCGGCAGGTGGTCGACGAGCTCGGTCAGGAAGAATTTTTCGGTCGTGTATTCCAGGATCTTGGCCGTGTAGTCTTTGTCCTGGGCTTGCGCGACCTGGGCCCTGAGCGTTGGCGCGGCGCAGACGGCCATGACGATAAGCGCGATGATGATTGTCCGGATCGGATGATGACGAGTCCACATGGTTTGATATCCTCCTTCACGGGGCCATAATTATACTCAATCGGGGACACAATACCAATTTCCGAATTAAGATTCTTTACATAAATTCCAGGGGAGATTTTAATAATTCGGAAATTGGTATTGTGTCCCCAATTGCGGGGGCCTGCTTCTGCCTTCCCGTCCGGAGCACCTCGCCAGGATGTCCTCGATCATGGCTTTCTCTTCGGCGGAAAGGAGGTCGAAACCGGGGGTCGTCCGGAACTTCTTGAAATAGGAGCACGCCCTGGCGGGGTCCGCTTTCTGAAAATAGACCAACCCCAGATAATAGAGAGCTTCATTGAGGTTCGGGTCGAGCGCCAGGGTTTTTTCCAGGTCGGCAGCGGCTCCCGGGTAATCCTTCTTTTGGTACAGCGTCACGCCCAGGACATAGTGGGCCGGGCCGTTCCCGGGGTCAAGGGCGATCGCTTTCCGCAGGCTCGCCTCGGCCTGGTCCAACCGCGAACGGTCCCCGGTCCTCTGGAAGGCGGAATAGTGGAGATTGCCCATTTCGTACCAGGTGACGGCGAAATCCGCGTCGATTCTCAGGGACCTTTCGAGACACTCCCGGGCTTTCGCCTCGTCCCCCTTTTTCAGCCGGGCGAGTCCGGCATAGTTCCAGATCACCGGGTCGAATTCGACCTGCGGCGGCCGCTTCCCTTCGAACACTCGGATCGCCTCGTCAAAATTGCCGATCTCGTAGAGGCAGGTGACGTATTCGAGAAAAACGTAGTAGTTGTTCGGCAGGGCCTCAAAACCCGTCTTGAGGACGGATGCGGCGTCCGACAGCCGGCCCTCCTCCTTGTAAAAATAGGCGAGGTTGAGATAGGCCGTGCTGATGTTCTTCCTGGCCCCGATGACCTCCTTGACCTCTTCCACGGCCTCGCGGGTCTTACCCCCTCGATAAAGTCCCAGGGCGCCCATGGCCTTTTCGTAGAATGGCAGGAGGGCTTTGACGTCGTCCTCCGGGCCGAAGTTCTCAGGACGGGATTTGCCGGGGGCCCGGAGGCCGGCCACGTAGCCCAGGCTCCTCAGTCTTTCGACGGTCTCCCTGTCCGGCCTCCGTTCGGCCATGTCCGCCTGCGCTGAAGATTGCTCGCGGACGAGCCCAGCGAGCTCTTCCTTTCCAGCGGCCGCCG
The DNA here is from genome assembly GCA_022867105.1 of Candidatus Aminicenantota bacterium. Classification (GTDB taxonomy): domain Bacteria; phylum Acidobacteriota; class Aminicenantia; order Aminicenantales; family Saccharicenantaceae; genus JALHVH01. The sequence goes on along the minus strand of JALHVH010000234.1, from coordinate 436 downwards.
CGCGCGCATCAGCGATATTCCTCGTCTCGTCGAAATCTTTTCCCAGGTCGTAGATCTCGGGGATGGGGGAGTCGATGAATTTCTTGTCCCCCCGGATGAAACCCGCGATCGGCGCCCAGCCCATGTTGTAATAGGGGGAGAGGGATTCGAAATAGATGGGGCCCTCTCCGGGCTTCCCTCCCTTCATGGACGGAACGAGGGAGGCCCCCTGGAGGCGGCCGGGCTTCGAGACTCCCAGAAGGTCGCATACCGTCGGGAAGATATCCACGTGCGAAACGGGTTCCGGGACGACCCCGTGGCCGAGCCCGGGCTGAGCGATGATCAGGGGGACCCAGAGCGTCGTGTTGTAAGCGAGGAAGCCGTGCGTGCCTTCGCCGTGCTCGCCCAGAGATTCGCCGTGATCGCCGGTGAACACGATGAGTGACGATTCAACAAG
>JALHVH010000233.1 GCA_022867105.1 Candidatus Aminicenantota bacterium | reverse complement strand
GAGACGAGGGGGATCGCCTGGCCCTGGCTCATCCATTTCCTGCCTGACGTGATGATCTTTCTTTCCTACGCGCTCCTGCGGGTGAAGGCCTGAGCGCGGGAGGCCGGGGGGCTGAATTCAGGCTTAGGTGATTTCAGAATCTGCGTAAGAGATGGCAAGTGCCCCAGTCCTCGCTCGAACAGGCGACACATGGACCAAATTTTCCTTTTAAGCGCCATTAGTCAGAATTAGGCGCGAAATAGTTCCAGCCGCTCCCCGGGAAGCGCACGGCTAAGATCGCGGCGGTCCGCCTGATGCGTCCGGAAAAATAAGGACGGCCCTCGGCCTATCGCGGCTAGGGCCTGATCGAAAGCGAGATCTTGATGACGCCCCGGTCCCCGAGCGGGGCGAACCGGCTGGCCGGATCCCAGCGGCGCTCCCAGTTCTTGTTGTAGACCAGGAAGATCTCGTTGCCGGGCGAGATCTGCCAGCGCACGCGGGCGCTCCAGCCCAGGGTGTTGGAGACGTCGTCGAACTGGACGTAATTCATCAGGCCGAGGTCGGGCGAGAGGAAGATATCGGCCTTGACCTGATAGACGTTCTCGCTGAAGCGGCCTTCGGGCAGGCGGCCGCGGACGAGATTCGCGTCGAGAGCCAGGGTCGCATAGCCCTTGAACTTCAGCGTCAGGCCTAGGTTGACGTCGTCGTAATGGCCTGAATAGAACTGCCCGAAATTGTAGCCTGCTTCGAGGACGATGGGGCGGTGGTTGGCCGTACTCGTATCGAGTCGAAAGCTCGTGAAATCGTACGGGCCGGCCGGCAGGATGACCCCTTCGGCGACCTCGAAATCGTAGGGCAGAACGTCCCGGTTGGCGACGACGCTGAAGCCGAACTTCTCGCCGCTTTGGGTCCTAAAGCCGAGCGGCGAAGCGTTGATCTCGCTCGTCTCCAGGTTCCCCGAGAGGTCCCAGTAGTAGTCGGCGCTCGCTTCGAAGAAAAACTGCCGGACGAATCGTCCGAGGAACCCCCCGGCGGGTCGGGGCTGGAAGGCGACACGGGCGAAGGCGGTCTGGATGCCCTGCCGCATCATGTATCCCAAGCCGGGGTCGAGGGCCTCGCCGTAGTAGGCATAGGTCGTCTGGACGTTCCAGAGGTCGTTCGGATAGTCGGCCCGGAAGCCGAATCCGTGGTGACGCCCCTCCTCCCGTTCGTTCCAGTTGTAGGCTCCCCACGCGGCCAGCATGATGTTCTTGTCCCCCAAAAACTTCGACGAGGAATAGTTGAAGTCGACGCCCGCGAGCGAGTTCCGCTCGCCCGTCGGACTGCCGTTAGTGAAGATCCAGCCGACCTTGCTCTGGGCGAAGATGTTCTGGGTCATCCGGGCAGCGAGCAGGTTGCGGCCGCCGAGGTCGCCGTAGGCGCCGGTCTGGACGTCGAGGACGGCCAAGTTGGTGTTGCCGACCTTGCCGTAGAGCTTGGCGCCGAAGCGGACGGGGATCTGGGCCCCCTCGAAGAGCCCGATCCGGCGGCTGAAGAAGGGCATGAAGCTGACGCTCGAGCTGAAGCTGAAGACCTCGGACCCTTCTAGGAAGAACATCCTCTTCTCCGGGAAAAAGAGCGGGAACCGGGTCAGGTTGATGCGGCGCTCGTCCACCTCGGTCTCGGCGAAATCCATGTTATAGCTGGCAACGCCGACGAGGTTCGGCGTGAAGCTCTTGTAGAGGTCGAAGCCGCCGTCGAGCTCGCCGTGAAAGGTGCCCGACACGAGGTTGTTTTTGGAGGCGCTGGCCAGGCCGTAGGGGCGGAAGGTGATGCCCAGCCCCTGCTTTATGCCTTCGATCCCCTGCAGGGCGGCAGCTTCGTTCGGGTTGTAGAAGTTGCTGTTCCGCGTCGTGCCGGAGAGCCGGATGACCTCCATCTTGCGGGCGATCGTCCGCTCGATGTTCAGGCCCCAGACGGTGAGGCCCGGCCGGAAGGAGATCGTCTTGAAGGGGATGCGGATCTCCGTCGACCAGCCGTCCTCGAGGCGCCGGCTATCGGCCTCCCAGATGCCGTCCCAGTTGAGGCTGGAGCTCCCGGCATAGACCAGGCCCTCGCCGCGGGCGCCACGCGAGTTGACAAAAAAGATATAGGCGTTGCGCTTGTCCTGGAACGGGTCGAGGAGTACGCGGACGACGTCGTCGCTGGACGTCTGCGGGCCGTGGCCGTAGCCGCCGTAGCCCATGGAGGATTGGACATTCCCGCTGTCGTGGGTCATTGTGTTGGCCGAGATCCGGGCGGGTTCACTGTCGTGGCAGTAAACGCCGATGTAGAGGCTCGCGTCGTCGTAGAGGACGCGGGCTTCGGTCTTTTCGCTCGGGTCATCGCCGGGCCGGGGTTCGACCATGCGGAAACCGGTGATGACAAAAGCCGACTGCCAGGCGGGGTCGGTGAGAAGCCCGTCGACCTTGGGACCTTCCTTGACCCGGACGGCGGTGAGTTCCTCTGCGGAGAGGATGGACGCGAGGAGGATTGAGCACAGGAGAATGGCAAAAGCGCCCGTGGCGCCAAAGGTGAGTCTCTTCATGTTCTTTTCTTCAGGTTGCCCGAACCCGTCCAAAAAAAGATGACATTCTAATGGTTAGACGGGCTTGGTTCAAGAAACTTCCCTGCCCGTCACTCTGAGTAACGATGAGCTAGGTTCCCTTTATCGTCCGGCAAACACGTTTCCCGCGGGCCATTCCCGCGCGGCCCGGCCGGCCCTATTTCGTCCGGACGGCCTTGGCGATGAGGAGCGTCTTGGGGTCGAGCCGGAGGCGGAGCTTGCCCGTAGCCGGCTTGTCGTGGGCCTTGACCAGGTCCAGCCTGACGATCTCGCCCTCGTGGCGTAGGGAGATAAGGACGTCGATGACGCCCATGAAGTTGCCGAGTATGAACGCGACACCCTTCTCGTCGAAAAGAGGGTCATCCCCCTTCAGGGTCGCGCTGAACCAGACCTCGAGCCCGAGGCGGGCGGCGAACTCCCTGAACTTCCGGATGTCCTCCGGGGTGCCCTGGGCGAAATCGAAGCCGTCGACGATGATCGTGTCCGCGGCGAAGTTGCCGTGGACGATCATGGCCTCCAGGCTCCTGAGGACCTGCTCGGTCCTGGCGCCGTCCTGGTTGAAGTTCATGATGACCCGGTTCTTGATGATGTCGTCATGGAACTCGGCGGCCGCCTTCATGCCTTTTTTTTTGGACAGCTCCTTCAGGATCTCTTCATACCAGGTGATGATGTAGTCCACCCGGCTGGCGTAGGAGACGTGGATGACGGGTTTCCCCTGGAGAAGCTTGTCCGTGGCGATGTGGACCAGGCAGGCCGTCTTGCCGACGCCCTTACGCGAGGCCAGCACTCCGATGTTGCCCTTGCCCAGGCCGCCGTGGATGGACTTCTCGAGGTTCCGGATGGGGCTCCTTTGGATGATTTCGGTGTTGACCATGGACTGAGTCTCCTCCCTTTATTTCGAAGCGTCTATCTTCCGTTTTTCCTGGTGCTCGGCCATGAGCACCTCGGCCACGTGGCCCGGCACTTTGCCGTATTTCATGAACTCCATCGTAAACTCCGCTTTGCCTTGGGTCAGGGAGCGGAGCACGGTTGAGTACCCGAACATCTCGGACAGAGGGACCTCGGCGTCGACGCGCGAGAACGTGCCGTCCTCGACCGAGCTCACGATCACCCCCCGTCTCTGGTTGATGCTGCCGAAGACATGGCCGGCGAACTCCGTCGGGCCTTCGACGGAGACCTTCATGATGGGCTCGAGGATCTGGGGCTTGGCCTTCGCGTAAGCCTGCCGGAACGCACCCTGGGCGGCCGTCTGGAAGGCGATGTCCGAGGAATCGACGGGGTGGTATTGGCCGTCGTTGATTGTGACCCGGATGCCGATGACGGGGAACCCGATGAGCTGCCCTTTCTTCAGGCTGGATTGGAACCCCTTGTCGCAGGCCGGGATGAACTCCCTGGGGATGCGCCCGCCCTTGACGTCGTTGACGAACTCATAATGGCCCTTGGCCATCGGCTCGATGGAGCCCTTGACGCGGGCATATTGGCCGGCGCCTCCCGTCTGCTTCTTGTGGGTGTAGTCGAAATCCACTTTCCGGCTGATGGCCTCGCGGTAGGCGACCTGCGGCTTGCCCGTCACGACCTCGGCCCGGTACTCCCGTTTCATGCGCTCGATGTAGACGTCCAGGTGCAGTTCTCCCATCCCCTGGACGATGGTCTCGCTGGATTCCGGGTCGACGTAACTGCGGAACGTGGGGTCTTCCTTGGTGAACCGGTTGAGAGCTTTTGCCATGCGGTCGGCGGAGGTGTTGTCCACCGGGTTGATGGCCAGGGAGATGACCGGCTCGGGCACATAGATGGAGGTCATGGTCAGGTTCAGGCCCGGGGTGACAAACGTGTCGCCCGAGGCGCATTCGACCCCGAACAGGGCGACGATGTCTCCGCACTCCGCCTCCCGGATGTCCTCCATGCTGTCGGCGTGCATGCGGACCAGCCGGCCGACCTTGAACTTCTGGCGCGAGCGGTTATTGTAAAGCTCGTCACCCTTTTCCATCCTCCCCTGGTAGACGCGGATGTAGGTCAGCTGGCCGTAAGCCCCGTCCTCGAGCTTGAAGGCCAGGGCGACGGTCGGGGCGGACGGATCGGCTTCGAGCTTGATCTCGCGGCCTTCGTTTCCCAGGTCCAAAGCGATGTTCTCGACGTCGGACGGGTCGGGGAGGTAACGGACCACACCGTCCAGCAGGAGTTGGATCCCCTTGTTCTTGTAGGCGGACCCCATAAAGATCGGGGTCAGCTCCCGGGAGATGGTGCCTTTGCGGACGGCCTCATGGATGAGGTCTTCGGTGGCCCGGTCCTCAAGGACAGCGGTCATGAGTTCATCGGAGTACATGGAGACTGCGTCCAGCATCTCCTCCCGCTTCCCGGCGGCCTCTTGGCGAAGGCCGGAGGGGATCTCTTCCTCCCTGATGATCTCTCCGTCGGGGCCGTCAAAATAATAGGCTTTCATGGCTGCCAGATCCACGATGCCCTGGAGGTCGCTTTCCAGACCGATGGGGATCTGCATCAGGACGGCGTTGTGACCGAGCTTCTCCACGAGCTGGTCCTTGACCTTGTAGGGGTTGGCGCCGGTCCTGTCCAGCTTGTTGATGAAGGCGATCCTGGGGACGCGGTAGCGTTTGAGCTGACGGTCGACGGTGATCGTTTGGGATTGGACGCCGCCGACCGAGCAGAGGACGAGGACGGCGCCGTCGAGCACCCGCAGCGAGCGCTCGACCTCGATCGTGAAGTCGACGTGGCCGGGCGTGTCGATGATGTTGATGGAGTGGTCCCCCCACTGGACGTTGGTCGTTGCGGAGGTGATGGTGATCCCCCGTTCCCGCTCCAGGTCCATCGAGTCCATGGTGGCGCCGACTCCGTCCTTCCCCTTGACCTCGTGGATCTTGTGGATCTTCTTGCAGTAGAAGAGGATCCTTTCCGTCAGCGTCGTCTTTCCGGAATCGATATGGGCGCTGATCCCGATATTCCGCATTTTGGCGATATCTGTCTTCATAGATACCAACACCTTTCCAACTAACGTATGTGATTTGACCTGAGTTGCGTGCCGTTAATTTGCCGGCGAGATCGATGAAAAACCCAAGTGCGACATCATTATAGGCGAATTCACCGGCTTTTTCAATGACACCTGGCTTTTTTGGCCAGCCGGCTGTGTTTCCGACTGTAAAGGAAGAAGATCACCAATCCAATGACCAGCCAGATCACGAATCGTTCCCAGGCCGTTTTCGGCAGGTTGATCATGAGGTAGGCGCAGAGGAGGGCGCCGGCGCCCGGAAGCCAGGGGAAAAGGGGGACCTTGAAAGGCCGGCGGATGTCCTTCCGGCTGAGGCGCAAAATGATGACCCCGCAGCAGACGATGATGTAAGCGAAGAGGGTACCGATGGCGCAGAGCTCGGCGACGACCCGGATGGGCAGCAGGGCCGAGCCGACGGCGACCACGAGGGCCGTGAAGATCGTCGTCATGTAAGGTGTTTTGAAGCGCTTGTGGACCTTGGAGAGCACGGGCGGCAGGAGCCCGTCCCTGGACATGGCGAAGAGGATCCGCGACTGACCGACCAGGAGGACGAGCAGAACGCTCGTGATCGCGGCGATCGCCCCGAGGCTGACAATGATCGATGCCCAGGGCATATGGAGTTCGTTGAGGACAAGGGCCACGGGGTCGGGGACCCCGAGCTTCTGGTAGGGGACGACGCCGGTCATGATGGCCGAAACGGACATGTAGAGCACCGTGGCCACGGCCAGAGAGGCCATGATGCCGATGGGAATGTCTCGCTGGGGATTGACGGCCTCCTCGGCGGCCGTGGAGACGGCGTCGAAACCGATGAAAGCGATGAAGACGATGGGGGCGGCCATCATCACCCCCCCGAACCCGAAGGGCATGAACGGCTGCCAGTTGCTAGGTTTGACATACCAGACGGCGAGGACGATGAAAAAGAGGATGACGACGATCTTGATGATGACGATGATCAGGTTGACCCGCGAGCTTTCCTTGATCCCGCGGATGAGGAGGACGCAGAGGAGGGCGACGATGGCGATGGCCGGAACGTTGACGACGGCCCCCGTCGAAACGAACCGGTGGAGCTGGTCACTCCAGTCGAGGGGAGCGTTCGTCACGGACACCGGCAGGGCGCCCCCCCACGGACGGAGCAGGTTGTTGAAGAGGTTGACGAAGTAAGCCGACCAGCCGATCGAGACGAGGCAGGCCGCGACCATGTACTCGAGGAGGAGGTCCCAGCCGATGATCCAGGCCGGGAGCTCGCCCATGGTGGCATAGCCGTATGTGTATGCCGACCCGGCGACGGGGATCATGGCGGCCAGTTCTGCGTAGCAGAAGGCCGAGCAGGCGGAGGCGATGCCGGCGATCGCGAAGGAGAGGATGATTCCCGGTCCGGCATGCTTGGCGGCCTCAACTCCCGGCAGAACGAAGATGCCCACGCCGATGATGCAGCCGATCCCCAGGGCGATCAGGTCCCAGACCCTCAGGGTCTTCTTCAGGGAGTGGCCTTCCTCGGTTGTTTCGGCCAGAAGCTCGCCGAGCGGTTTCGTCCTGAACAGCATTTGACTCATCCTGTTTCCTCCAGATAATCTGCCGGCCCGCCGGAAATCCTTCTTATATCACAAGTCCGATTCCGCCGTCCACGCATCCCCGGGATGCGAGTCCGGAGGTCCCTGTGCTATAATCCCCCCCGACCATTTTTGCGGAGGCGTTCGTGCTCAAGCTCAACCTGGTCCATACGGTCGCCTTTTCAGGCATCGTCTTGTTCGCCGGCTACGGACTGCGCAAGTTCATCAAACCGCTGGCGCGGTACAACATCCCCGCTCCGGTCGTGGGCGGTCTCGTCGTCGCCCTCCTGACGCTCGCCGCCCGCCGGTTCGGTGCGACCCTCTTCGAGTTCGACACGACGCTCCGCGATCCGCTGATGATCGCGTTCTTCACGACCATCGGGTTCGGGGCCAGCGTCGGCCTGCTCAAGGTCGGAGGGCCCCAGGTTGCCAGGTTCTTTCTCGCTGCGACGGTCTTTGCCGTGCTCCAGAATGTTCTCGGCATCCTGATCGCCCTGCCCTTCGGGCTCCATCCTCTGTTCGGCGTCCTGAGCGGCTCGGTGACCCTGACCGGCGGTCCGGCCACGGGCCTGGCCTTCGCGCCGCTCTTTGAGAAGGCCGGGGTCTCGGGCGCGGCGACTATCGCCGTGGCGGCTGCGATGTTCGGGATAACGACCAGCGGCCTGATCGGCGGTCCTGTGAGCACCATGATCATCGAAAGGCACAGGCTGAAACGAGGCCGGTCCCGGGGAGCGAAAGCCGAGACGGAGACCGCCGCGGAGATCATCGAGGAGAAGATGCCCGAGGCCCCCGCTTCGGCCCCGGAGGATGAGGACAAGGGCGCCTATCTCCTGCTCAAGAACTCGGTCATCATCCTGGCCGCCATGTGGGCGGGCTCGTGGCTGAGCCACCTCTTCACGCTGCTCCACTTCACCCTGCCGGCCTATATCGGGGCGATGTTCGCGGCGGCCCTGCTCAGGAACTTCGACGACCTGACCGGATGGATCGGGATCTCCCAGAGGACCATCGACGACATCGGTCACGTGGCCCTCTCCCTGTTCCTCGTCGTCGCCCTGATGACCTTGAAACTCTGGGAGCTTGGGGGGCTCTTCCTGCCCCTCATCGTTATCCTCATCGGCCAGCTCGTCCTGGTCACGGCGGCCTGTTTCTGGCCCCTCTTCCAACTCATGGGCCGCGATTACGATTCCGCCGTCATGGGCGGAGGGTTCATCGGTTTCATGATGGGGACGACCGCCAACGCCATGGCCGTCATGAAGTCCCTCGTCGAGCGCTACGGGCGGGCGCCGCGCGCCTTCCTCGTCGTCCCCATGGTCGGGGCGTTCTTCATCGACTTCACCAATGCCCTGATCATCACCGTATTCCTGAACATCTTTAAATGAGGGGGAGCATTGAAACCGAAGATCTCCCAAGAAGCGAAGGCCATGGCCGCCCAATGCCGCCATTACGCGATGTGCAATCTCGATTACCTGGGGACGGGGCTCTGCTCCGCGGGTGTCGAGAAACCCTATATCAGCTATTTTCCCCAGGGGAGGATGGACCTTTGTCACGCCCTTTCGGAGGGCCTGCTCCGGCTCACCCCCGCCCTCGTGGACATCGCCCGAAGCTGCACCCTCTGCGGCGTCTGCGACCTGCAGTGCCACTTTGTGACCGGGATGCGTCCCATGAAGGTCATGAGAGAGCTTAAGGAATACGTCGAAGCGTTCCTCGTTATCATGGCTGGGGTTCCCTCCTCTTTCCGATATGATTGATACTTTTTGAGGGGAATGATAGAATCCAATTTCTCTAAACGATATCGATATCCTCAATGTGTTTACGAGGAGGAAACCGTGTGGAAAAGAATTATGCCCAAGGATGAATTCTTCTTCATCCATTTCGACAAACTGGTAGATAAAATCGTGGAGGGCGTGCGCGTCCTCAATGAAATGCTGGAAAAGGGCAGCGATTACGGCGAGTTTGCCCTGAGGGTGAAAACAATCGAGCACGAAGGAGACCAAATCGTTCATGTCATAATAGCCCACCTGCACAAAACCTTTATCACCCCCATTGACCGTGATGACATCCATATGTTGGTGTGCGGGCTGGATGACATTCTCGACACGGCCGAAGGTGCAAGCTCCCGGATTGACATGTACCAGCCCCGTCATATCCCTGTCGAAGCCAAGGAATTAGCGCAGGTTCTCCTTGAGAGCGTCCGGTTGGTCCAGGAAATGATCACGTTGCTTCGCAACCTCAAACAACCTCAGCGGATCCTTGAGCTGACCGTGGAAATCAATCGCTTGGAAGACCAGGCCGATTATATTCGCCGCAGCACGTTAGCCCGCATGTTCCGCGATGAACAGGATGTGCGTGAATTGATCAAATGGAAGGATATCCTTCAATATATCGAGCGCTCCACCGACCGCTGCGAGGATGTCGGAAACATCACCGAGGGCATTGTCCTGGAACACACGTGATCATCTAGGATCGACATGCTGGCCTTTGTCATATTAATTATTTCCATAGCTCTGTTGTTTGACTTTTTGAACGGGATGAACGACGCCGCTAACTCTGTGGCCACGGTCGTATCAACCCGGGTGCTCTCTCCCCGTCTGGCCGTGATCTGGGCGGCCGCATTCAACTTCCTCGCCGCCTTTTTCTTTGGCGTGCATGTTGCCAGGACGATCGGGATGGGTGTCATCGATCCCTCCATCATATCGCCCGTCTTGATCTTGATCGCTTTGATCAGTGCGGTTCTCTGGACCCACTTCTGCACGAAAGCCGGCCTGCCCATCAGCGTCTCTCATGCTCTCATCGGAGGTTTAATCGGCAGCGGCATCGCTAAAGCCGGTTTTCAAGCTCTGGTTGTCTCTGGCGTCTTGAAGATCTGTCTTTTTATCGTTCTTTCTCCGCTGATCGGTTTCCTCCTGGCCATGGTCATCATGGTTGTCGTCTACCGGGTCTGCCGACATTCTAATCTCCGGAAAATCGATGTCTGGTTTCGCCGGCTGCAACTGGTCTCCGCCGGCTTTTACAGCCTTGCTCACGGGACTAATGACGCTCAAAAAACGATGGGAGTGGTTTCTGTTCTTCTTTACAGCACCGGCTATTTGGGGAAAACATTTTATGTGCCTTTTTGGGTGATCATCAGCTGCTACTTGGCCATCGCTATGGGGACTTTGGCTGGAGGCTGGAAAGTGATCGAAACCCTGGGCATGAAAATGACGAAACTGAAACCCGTTCACGGGTTTAGTGCCGAGACAGCCTCGGCGGCGGCGATTATCTTTGCCTCTCTCATGGGGGCTCCCGTTTC
>JALHVH010000030.1 GCA_022867105.1 Candidatus Aminicenantota bacterium | reverse complement strand
GCGTCCCGGAGGCGGAAGCATAGATGTTCCCGTCCTTATCCAGAACAAGGCTCCGGACCTCCTCATACGGAGATTCGAAGAGGGCGGAAACCCTGCCCTCCCGGGACAGCCGGTACACCATCCCGCCGCCGCCGCTGCCCGCAATGACGTCGCCCTGAAGGCTTTTCGTCAGGCACAGGATGTGGTTTTCCTCGGTTTTGAGCACCTGACGGCCCTCTCCCTGGGTGTTGACCTCATAGACCCCGCCGCCCTCCCCGACCGCGGCCAGCAGGGCCCCCGAGTCGATGAACATCAGGTCCCAAATGTATTTTTCGGCGGGGTTGAAGAACTCCTCGCCTTTCCCCTTGTCCTTGATCCTGTAGATCTTCCCGTTGGGCGACGTTCCGGCAAAGAGGACCCCCTTGGAGTCCCGGGCAAGGCAGGTCACGTCCATCTCCTGGGTCTGGAAGTAGAGATCGGTTTTGCCGTCCCTGCTGATCTGGTAGATCTTTCCCCCATGCCCCGTCCCCAGGAAAAGGGACCCGTCTGCGAGCGGGAGGAGCGACAGGTAGAACTCCTCGGTCGGACCGACGATCCTGTCCTCCTTGGGAGCCAGGGAAAGGGCGCCGTCGAACGACAGGGACACGCCGTCGAACTTGCCCCGCAAAAAATCCTCCTTGCTCCTGAGGGCCCACTTCTGGGGGACCACGGCCTCGAGGGACAGGCACAACACGGCGGCTAAAAGGACACCAGGGACGACGATCTTTTTCATTCCCGTTGTCTCCTATTTTCGGATTTTGATGGGGATCGCGGCGCTTCCCCGGAACACATAGGGGACGGGTATCTGAGACTCGCTCAACGTGGACCGGGTGAGCTCCGTCGCGGAGGAAGCCGAAGCCCTAGGCGATGAGAACATGGACTTGAGCGTCGGAGGCAGGTTCGGCATCTCTTCACCCTTCAGGAATAGGCCGGGTTTCGCGGCCAGGATCTTGAAGTAGATGCGGTTGTTCTTTCTAAGGTTGCCCAGCATCCGAATAAGCTGGTTCATGTTTCGCGGAATAAAATCCTGCATCCTGTACTGGCTGCGTTCGATCTGCTGCATGGCGGCCGCGTCTCCGACGAAGAGGGTGAACTCCGAGCCGCCGGGAAGGTCCGGGGTCTGGATGGAGACCTCCTCGACCAGGCTCTCTTCCTTCAACGTGCGGTAGTAGACCTTGACCTGGATGCGCTCGCCTGGAGAGGCCTCATATTTGTCGAGGAGGACCTTTTCCAGGCTGCAGAGCCTGGCCTCTTCGAGGGCACGGATGTTGAGGTCGATCCGGTAGATCCCGACGTCCTTGAACTCGTTGTTGGTGAGGAAGTAGACAACGGCGGCGACGATGCCGGAAAGGCTCGTCCCGGAGCTGTTATAATTCCCGGAGAAGAGGTCCTCGAGATGGACGCTCAATCCCTTGTCCAGGAAAATGTTCCCGTCGAATTCCAGGGAGAGGTTCCCGTAAGCCCTCTCCTCGCTGGTGACGATCGAAGAGAGGGCCATGTTCATCAAGGCCGGGCTGAGGACCTTGTCGTTGACGATCCTGAACTTGAACTCCTTCTTGGCGAAAGGCCCGCCCTCAAGCCTCACGTTGACAGGGATGAGCTTGGGGGCTTTCCCCAGCTCGCCATAGGCGCCGGCCGTCCGGTCCTGGGAGATCCGGCCGACCATCGGCCCCGTGGCGGCGAGCTTGAAGGAGCTCTGGAGGCCGGGAACAACGGTGATGATGCTGGCCCTGGTCATGGGAAAATCCACAGCCCCAAGGTTATAGAAGGGATGCCCGAAGGCCAGGACTTTGCCGGCGTCGACGTAGGTGACCGTGCCGACGGCCGTCATATCCAGATCCCCACCCATGAGCTGGACGCCCACGGCGCCGCCTTCCAGAAGGGAAAGACCGGAGAGCGCCGGCTTCTCCATGGACTGACCGGCCGAACCCGCCCTCACCGGCTGAAGGCCGAGTCCGGCGAAAAAGGGCTTGGCGTTCTCAAAGGCCGAAGACGAGAAGCCGCTGAAGATGACCGGAATGCTCATGGGGACTGCGGAGGAAGAGGCGGACATCGCCGCAAGTTTCGGGGAAAAGGCCGACCGGTACAAACCGAGGAGGTCCTCCGCGGTCAGGCCCTTCTGGATGGGGATGGGGACCGCGTCGCCCGGCTCCCGGTCAGTGGCCGCCTGCTGGACCGCGAGCATTTCCTCGATAGGTGTGATCCCGGCGATGGGCTCCTTGGAAAAGGGGAAGCTGAAGGCGACAGCCCCGATGAGCCTGCCGTCGATGTAGACGGGGCTTCCGCTCATGCCTTCGATGACGCCCGTCGTCTCCAGGCCCCTCCCCCGGAGCCTGGCCAGGATCAGGTTCCTCCTGGGCTGGAAATTCTCCAGGACGCCGAGGACCTCAACATCGAATTCCTCGATCCTATCCGCCTCGAAGACGCTCTTCCCGCGGCCTTTCATCCCGGCCTTGACCTGGACGAGAGGCATGATGATGGAAGCGGCTTCGGCCGCGCCGGCGAGCGTCCCCGCCAGGAGGACGCCGCCAATGAACCGACGAACCGTCTTTTTCACGAAACGAGCACTCATGGAATCTTCCCCATTCCGCCGCGACCTTTGGGCCCGGAGGGTCCCATCAGATGATGCCCAGCATCTTGCCGCATTTCCGGAACGCGTCGAGGACAGTGTCCAACTCCTCTTCGGTGTGGCCGGCCGAGTAGCTCGTCCGGATCAAGGCCTGCCCAATGGGGACCGCCGGGTAGATGATCGGGGTCGTGAAGATCGCCTCGTCGCGGAGGAGCTTCCAGAGCATAAAACCCTTCTCGTCATCGCCGATCATGATCGGAATGATGGGAGTTTGGGACGCGCCCGTGTTGTAGCCCATCGCATGAAACCCTGTCCTCATCTTCGTCGTGACCTGCCACAGCCTTTCACGCCTCTCCGGCTCGTTCTCGATGATGTCCAGGGTGGCGAGGGCGGTGGCCACCGAGGCGGGTGTCGCGGCGGCGCTGAAAATCAGGGAACGGGCCGCGTGCTTGATGAAGGCAACGACCTTGGCGTCCCCGGCGACGAACCCGCCTAGGGAGGCAAAGGATTTGCTGAAG
>JALHVH010000232.1 GCA_022867105.1 Candidatus Aminicenantota bacterium | reverse complement strand
TGAAAATTATCGCTCATTATCTCCCTCAATTTCACGAAATTCCAGAAAACAGTATATGGTGGGGCCCCGGTTATACAGAATGGACCGCAGTTAGAAGAGGGAAATCTCTGTTTAAAGATCATTATCAACCGCGTATTCCGCTTCATGAAGAATATTATCGGTTAGATAAAGTCGAAACGTTGAATTGGCAAACTGAACTGGCAAAAAAGTTTGGCATATATGGATTTTGTATTTGGCATTATTGGTTCATGGGAAAATTATTACTTGAAAAGCCGGCCGAAATATTTATTAGTAAGGAAAAAACAAATTTCCCATTTTGTTTTGCTTGGGGAAATGAATCATGGACTAGAGCATGGTACGGTCAGGAAAATAAAATACTGATTGAACAAAAATATGGAAATCATAAAAGTTGGGAACAACATTATTACTATTTGAATAAATTCTTTTCGAATGAAAACTACATAAAAATAAACAATAAACCAATACTAGCAATATTAAATACATCTGATATCCCTGAGTGTGAAAGGTTATTAGAAAGATGGAATAACCTTGCATTAAAAGAAGGCTTTTCTGGAATATTTTATATTCAAATCCTTTCCGGACGCCGTATTGATAATCGTTCTCTTTGTATTGACGCTCAATTACGTTTTGAACCTGGATATACTTTAACGCACGTCATGCCTTTATTATGGAGGGAAATGCGAAGAGCGAAAGCACTTATAAAACGGATAATAAATAGATCGAACGGAAAGCATAAATTTATAGAAAATATCTTATCCTATGATGAATTGTATAGGAATATGTTATTAAATAATAAAATCGGTGATAAAAAACAAATCCTTGGCGGTTTTACGGATTGGGATAATTCGCCGAGAAGAGAGTACTCATCAACCGTTTATCGTGGAAGTACTCCCGCAAAATATGAAAAATATCTAATAAGTCAAATAGAGCAAAGCCAATATATTTATAAGAGCGATATGCTTTTTATTAATGCTTGGAATGAATGGGCCGAAGGGGCCTATTTGGAGCCCGATTTAAAGAATGGTTATGGTTACCTAGAGGCCGTTAAAAATGCACTAAATATTTCACTCGCGGGTGATAAAGGAAACCGCCTGGGGGTTAAAGGCTGAGCAGGATGCCAAGAACATAATGGGGATTAGGAAGCCGGTCCCTGACGCTCCGCGGATTATGCGTTTAAGCATTGACGCATCCAGCCTCCGCGGCAGCGGTGATGGCGACTCGCATGGGTTGGGGATTTCTTTCGGAAAACGCATAACATGATGAATAACAGTGACAAAAGCTTTCTCGACGAAAAGAAAGCAACCGCAACCACCATCTCAATAACTGGAGGCACAGGCTTTATTGGTAAGCACTTAATAAATGCTTTGTCCCATTTTCCGGATTTGGAGCTAAGAGCCCTTACGCGTTCAAAGGCAGAGGGTCATTTACTGAAGGCGACTAATGTGAGGTGGTTCTATGGCGACTTGGAAAATCTTGAGATATTGCGGGAGTTCTTGGCGCCCGGGGGCGTACTTGTACACTTGGCATATCCAACTGACTGGAATTCAACCCGTCATCTGTCAGCAGCGGAGGAATTGGGCCGTGTTGCCGCAGAGGTCGGGGTAAAACGTATTGTCTTGTGCAGTACGGCAGTGGTCGTTGGTAATGCAAAATCCAGACGAGTTAACGAAGATACGATATGTTCTCCAGTGAGTGACTATGAACGCACCAAACTCAGCATTGAGCAAACATTTGCCACTTTGGGGAAAAACGCATACCAACTGGCGGTGTTGAGACCCACAGCCGTGCTTGGTGCGGGTGGTCGCAACCTCTTTAAACTGGCCCGTGATCTTACCCAGGGCAGCCTAACCGTCAATTATCTGCGTTCATCCCTGTTCGGCAGGCGGCGCATGAACCTGGTGTGTGTGGAAAATGTAGTCGCTGCCCTGGGCTTCCTCGCCCGACGAGAGCAGGCCATGTTCCGTGAGGTTTTCATTGTCTCCGACGACGATGACCCGCTGAATAATTTTCGCGACATCGAAATAGAGTTAATGACGCAACTTGGAGTCGCAAATTACCCGGTTCCGCCCTTTCCCGTACCACAACAGGTATTGTCCGGCATCTTGCATTTGGGTGGTCGTAGTTGTACCGACCCTAAACGTATTTATGATGGGTCACGTCTGTTCCGAGCAGGATATAAAAAAACATCAACGATCACCCAAAGCCTGAAGCGTTTTGCAGTTTTCTTCAAAGGTATTGATTAAAAATTCGCATATACAGGATCGCCGCGAGGCATAATGAAGATATTAAACGTCAACATGTCGCTTGACCCGATCTGTGGTGGAGGGTCGGTCGAGAGAACATTTCAGATGAGCCGTTTCTTGGCGCGTTCCGGTCATAGCTGCGCCATTCTCACGACCGATCTTGGGTTAACCCCTGAGCGAGTGGACGCATTGGCCGGGGTGGATGTTATTGCCTTGCCTTGTTTGGTTAAGCGATTCTACGTTTCAAGATTTTCGTATTGGGCCGTTCAAGAAATTGTGGGCAAGAGCGATATCATCCATCTGATGTGCCATTGGACATTTCTGAGTGCGCTTGTTTACTATTTTGCTCGCCGGCTAAAGAAGCCCTACGTGGTATGTCCGGCAGGATCCCTGCCAATTTTCGGGAGATCTAAGTTGATAAAAACACTTTATAATTTGGCGGTTGGAACAAATATAATCCGTAATGCCGATAGGTGTATTGCCGTCACGCGGGATGAGGCTTCACAATTTGTGCGCTTTGGAGTCGGGTATCATAAGATTTCCGTTATTCCGAACGGCATTTGTATCGAGGAGTATTTGGCCAAAGACGATGATGCTTTCAGACAAGCGTATGGACTTTCGGATAATCCCTTCATCCTGTTCGTGGGTCGCTTAAACCCGATTAAGGGACCGGACTTGCTGTTGCGTGCTTTCTGTGCGATCAAAGACAACTTCCCTCATCATTTGGTGTTTGCCGGGCCGGACGGAGGGATGCTGAGCGACTTAGAGGAAATTGTCAGGCAGGAAAATGTTGAAAGCCGCGTACATTTCGTCGGGTATCTCGGCGGAACACAGAAGTCTCTTGCATATCATGCGGCTGATTTGCTGGTTATTCCGTCGCGCTCGGAAGCGATGTCAATCGTCGTCTTGGAAGCTGGCGCCACGGCAACGCCGGTATTGATTACCGACCAGTGTGGCTTCAATGATATTAAAGAGATGGGCGGAGGGGTCGTCGTGCCTGCAAGCGAGGAAGGAATAAGAGAGGGGCTGATAAATCTCTTGTCGAGGCCGGGCGAACTCAAAATGATGGGAAACAAACTGAAGCAATACACGCAGGAGTTTTTCGCATGGGACCATATTGTCGGTAAATATATCCAGTTGTATGAAGAAATCCTCGGCATCAGTTGAGCTGATGAATAAGTGATGCAGCCTGTTATCGTCACCTCCCATAGATTGACAGTTCGGTATATTTTAGGTGTGCTTTTTGTGTTTTTTTCAACTTTGCCTTGGGTATCCTTTGGTACAAATAAATTAGATATACAGCCATGGTTCATAATCCTTGGACTTCTATTCGTAGTCTCAGTAGCGAAGTTTCCTGTTAGGAGGAATGTCTGTTTTATTATTCTTATTCCAGTGGCGTTGGTATTAACGATGATTTTAACCGGGTTTTATGTTGACTTTTTATCAGCTAGAGCCATCGTTTCATACTTGGCGTTTGTTTTGGTTCTTTTCGGCTTTTATGTATACGTGATGCGATATGGCTTCCCCTGGAAAATTATTATTTTTTCTAATATTATTTGGCTGTTTGTTGCAGTTTTACAAATGCGATATGGGAAGATGATATTTGATTTTTTGGTTTCGGCGAGAACGAGCGAACCAAGAGGGGTTACGAGTTTGGCCGTCGAGCC
>JALHVH010000231.1 GCA_022867105.1 Candidatus Aminicenantota bacterium | reverse complement strand
TGCCTGACCGGGGACACGTTCGGATCGGCCCGCTGCGACTGCGGCGACCAGCTCCATCGGGCCATGGAGATGATCGATAAGGAAGGCCGGGGCGTCATCCTCTACATCATGAACCACGAGGGCCGGGGGATCGGCTTGACCAACAAGATCCGCGCCTACTCGATCCAGGACCAGGGCGCGGACACCGTGGAGGCCAACTGCCGGCTGGGGTTCAAGCCCGACCAGAGGGATTACGGGATCGGCGCCCAGATCCTGGTCGCCCTCGGGATCAACAAGATCCGCCTGCTGACCAACAACCCCCGCAAGTTCGTCGGGCTTTCGGGTTACGGGCTGGAGATCATCGGCCGGGTCCCCCTCGAAATCGAGCCGGGCAAGGAAAATCTCCAGTATTTGAAGACCAAGAAAGAAAAGATGGGCCATATCCTGGACCTCGTCTGAGCGTAAGGTTCTAAGGCAGTGAGAGACATGGATGCCCCCGAGCGGGACGACGGGCTGATCTGCGCCGCGTTTCTGAGGAAGCTCGCCCTGACCCAGGACAAGCAGAAGAGGCTCAAGGTCCTCAAGGCCTATGCCCGGCTGGACACGCGCCTCGCCGGAAAGGTCCTCATCGAAGCCCTCGGCGATCCCTGTGAAGAGATCCGGGACTTCATCGTCAGGGAGCTCGGCGAGAGGGAATCGTTCGACCCAGACCTGGCCTACGCCAAGCTCTCGGGGCCTCCCTGGTATGCCCGGAGCGCCGTCCTCCGCGTCCTGGCCGCGAGGCGGCCGGAGGGGGCCGTCCGGCACATCGAGCGTGTCCTCGGCGACGCCAACGCGGACGTCCGGAAGTGCGCCGCCGAGGCCCTGGGCGAGATCGGTGGGAGGGACGCCCTCAGATTCCTGGTGCGGCTGAAGAAGGACCAGAGCCCCTATGTGCGGCTGGCGGCCGAGGAAGGGTTGAGGAAGGCGAGCGAGATCAAGTTCAGCCTTTAACCGTCCTGAGGACCTGATCCTGCATCTCGACTGGCTTCAAGATCGCTTCGCCGCGGCCCCTCTCCCCCGGAAAAGAAAGATACAGGACGTCGAATCCGGCTCGCGAGAACTCATCCCGGAGTTCCTTTTCGGAAGAAAAGGCATGGGCGAATTCGATGTCGGCCAGGAGAATATCGCCTTTCTCATAATGAAAATTGCCCAGGGTCACATATTGGACGATCTTTCTAAGAATAGCCCCTTGGGAGGTCGTCCTTCTATCTCCGTTCTTGTAGAAGCCGCAGATACAATAACCGCCCTCGCGGAGCGCTGACCCTATCCTTTCGAGCAGGGTCGCTCTAAGTTTGCACGTCGGAATCAACGAGTAAAGGCCGGCCGTCAGCCAGACGATATCGAATGACCGTTCCGGGACGTCAAGCTTGGTGATATCCTGTACCAGAAAGCGGACGTTCAGGCCTCTCTTCGCCGCGTTCTCTTTCGCTTTCTCCGCCATGCCGACGACATTATCTACGCCCGTCACATCGAAGCCGCGCCGGGCTAGAACGATGGCTTCGCGGCCGCCGCCGGACCCGAGGACAAGAACCCGGCCCTCGGCGAGCGGGATCTTTTTTAAAAGCGATTCCTCGGCGGGAGTCAATCCGGAATCGACTAACTCTTTGTCCGCCCAGCCCTGAATGTCCTGGTGATGGGCATAAGTCAACCTGGTGAATTCGATAAGGTCCCGCGGCCTCATCACCACAACGGCCAGGGATTGAATGAAACGTCCCGTCCGGACCAGAAATTTTCCCATGGCAACCCGTGGTCTCATGGGATTATTGTATCTTCTTTAGGCCCGGCAATCCAGACCCCGAATCCGGCATTTTTTGAAATAGTTAAGTACGCAGACCTCAAACTCTGCTTAATTGGGAGGATGAACGATCTCTAGCCGGGTATCAGCTGCCTTCCTTGTTGGAATGGCAGGCTCCGCAACTCGTTACGCTGTCGTTGCAGTCCCCCTGCAAATTGGCTGCCGTTACCGGCGGATCGTTGGCGTGTTTGCAGTGGGTGAGAACGGATTCTTCCGGTTTTCCCCTATATAGAACAACCAATTCCGGCTTTTTCCAAATTTTCATCTTGCTTCCTCCTCTTAGCTCTTAACTCGCTTCCTAACGATAATTTTACAGACCTATTTCCCTTTTGTCAAGTTTTTCTTAGGGCCACCTCCCGCGCATGAGCCACCCGGCAGAAGTAATCAACCGGTTTGTCCAGCTCGCCCGTCTCCAGGTAAGCGTGCGCCGCGCACCAGAGGCAGAGATTGACCAGGGAGCAAACACGGCATCTTTCAAGGAAATCCTTCCTTCCGGACTCCATATTCCGGACCCGCGGGACCAGATTCTCCCAGGCGTCCCTCAGGTCGGTGTCCCTTAAATTCATGACACAATCCGGGTGCCAGAGAGAGGAACACAGGCGGAACGTCCCTTCATAACCCAGGGTGAAGTTCCTGAGCCCGGCGCCGCAATGGAGGATGTGGCCGCAGGTGAGGCGTTCGAACTCGGGAACGATGAGCTTGTCGCAGTTCTCCTCGAGGGCGTGGAACCTCTCCCTGTCGCTCTTTTCCAGGGCGACGATCTCCTCGGGGGTCAGCCTCTCCGACCGGATCTCCTCGTTTCGGGCTTCATCCAGGTCGAACCTGAGTTGGAGGAAGGGGTCGAAGCGGAAAAAATCTTTCGTCCTCTCCCGGCAGAACGCGGCTATCTCCGGGAGCTCCCCGATGTTGGTCCGGAGGCCCATGGTCTTCAGCCGGACCTTCAGGCGGCTCGCGAGGAGGAGGTCGAGCCCCTTCCTGAACGCCCGGAAGGACCCGGGCTTCCGAGTCACGTTTTCGTATGTCGCCTCGGTCACGCCGTAGACCGTCACCTCTATCCCGCGCGGAGGATACTCCTTGAAGAGACGAACGTGCTCCTCACGGATGAGCGTGGCGTTGGTGAAAATCGAAAGGAGAAGTCCCTTTCTTTTGAGCATAAGATAGATCTCGCGGAAGTCCTCCCTAAGGAGCGGCTCCCCGCCGCTGAGCAGGCACCAGACGGCCCCGAGGGAGACAGCCGCGTCCGCGATCCTTTCGATCTCGCGGAGAGAAAGCTCCTGCTTTTTTGCCTCTTTATCCCCGGCCTCGAGGTTGATGTAGCAATGACGGCAATTTAAATTGCAGCGGGCCGTGATCTCGTAGTCGAAGCTGATCAAGCCCCGCTTTGCCTTCATTCTTTCCCAGAGAGGAATCTCAGGAAGCCGCAGGCTCGTCACATATGATTTTTTCACCCGGACCTCCCCCGAGGGGCTGAACGGAAAACCTTCTTTACGGCCGACAAGGGTTTTTCGAAAAGCCCATGCGAGGATAAGAAAGCTACCATGCGTCCTTCGATCCCGAGCCCGAAGTGGATCTTCTTCCCCCGTCTCTCCACGGCCGTGACGATGCCGAGGACAACTCTTTCCGGGACGAGGCCGTCCGGTTCGGCGACGTTGTCGCCCTTGACGACAACGAACCCGCGATCAAGGCGGATGATCCGATGAACAGCCGGTTTTCCGTTCAGAGGATTGATGAAAGCGACCGTATCTCCGGGACGCAACCGGGCTTCCCCGCGCGGCGCGACCGTCAGGACATCGCCGTCCTTAATGAGAGGCGACATGCTGAACCCCCTTGCCCGGAACCTGAAAGGCACGCCCTTGGCCAGGACGGCCTCGAGCAGACCGAGCAGGGATTCCCCGGACAGGGAGAGTTCCCTCCCCCTGACGACCCTAAGGCCCGGTTTATCGGCCGCCGCCTTCGACAACGATCCTCCTCTTCAGAAGCTCCTCCAGCAGGCCACGGACGTCCTCTTCGATCTCTCCGGGGTCCGCGGAGTACTCGGCAGCCAGCTCGGCCGCGATCGCCCTCGGGCTCCTCTTCCCGTCCAGCTTGTCCCAGATGTCCCTGCCGGTCTCGTTCAGGGTGAAGAGCTCGTCCTCCAGGTCGCCGATCCCCGACGTGATAGGAACGAGGATGAGCTCACCCTCGATCTCTCTCGCCACCACGTCCGGTGACGGGACGTAAAGGGCATCCATCTTGATCTTCGGATCCATGCAGATCTCCTTTTCAAGTACCCGGGCACTCTTTTTCCGCCCCAGCATGAGGGCTCCCTTTTTTCGCCGGGCCGGTGCCGGTCCGGCCGTGCGCCCGCTCTATCCCGTCCGCGATCTCCCAGCCCTTCTCATCCGGTTTGAGCAAGCCGAGCTCCCGCGCCAGGGCGTGGGCGACATCGCAGAAATACTCCACCGGCGAATCCAGCACGCCGTGTTCGATCCAGGACTTCGCGGGGCATTGTTCACACAGTCCTTTGAGAAAACAGCGGGCGCACCTCGCCAGGTATTCCGGGCGGGATGCCTTCATCGCGCGAAGCTTCGCGAAGGGAACGTTCATGGCCTCTCCGAGGCCGCCTTTCCGGATGTCATAAGCCGCCTCATCGCTGCGCAGCAGGATGCAGGGATAGAGGGTTCCGTAAGCGTCCAGGCAGGCGGTCTTGGACCCCGCCCCGCACATGAAAAGATCATTCCCCGGCGCCTCCGAGAACTTGGAGACGAACTCCATGAATCCTGCCCTTTTCCTGGGGTCCCCGGCCAATTCTCTCGCCGCCTCCTTCGGGTCGACCCGGAGGCGCGCAATCGAGCGGCTCTTTTTCCGGTCGCGCCGACAATGCAGGTCATAAAACATGGAATAGGACGGCGGACCATCCATCCAGGGGATGCTCGAGGCCCAATTTTCAAAATCCAATCTTTCTTCTCTGTTCGGAGGCAGCAAGGCCCCCTTCACGATGAACGGGATGCCCCTCTCTTGGAGCAGCCGGATGCCCCTCCATGCCGATTTATATGACCCTTTGGCCCGGGACACCCGTTCATAGGAAGCTCTCGTCATCCCGTAGACGGAAACCTCGATCCTCCTCAGGGGAGGGACTCGCTTGAGAAGATCGGCGAGTTTTGGGTTGAGGAGACAGGCGTTCGTGAACAGGACGGCCCCCATCCCCAGGTTCCTGGCGGCGAGGTAGATTTCCTCGAAGTCCGGCCTGAGAAGGGGCTCCCCTCCCGTGAACCTGACGGTCAGGCAGCCGAGATCTGCGGCCTCGCCGAGGATCCTCTTGATCTCTGCGGCAGAGAGTTCCCGCCCGCGCGCCTTTTTGTCGTTCGCCGGAAGGTTGATGTAGCAGTGAATGCAATCGTTGTTGCACCGCTCGGTCAGCTCAACATCGAGGCGAACGAGCCGGGGGCCCTTTCGCCTCCAAAGCGAAGAACTCGAGGCCCGGACCTTCCTGGCATACGACGTTCTCATCGGCATGTTCGTATCAAAGTCCTTTTAGAAGATCGCCCGCCCTGCCGCTCATGTCAAAATAAAGCGTGTAACATGGAACTTCATCCGCGATCTCTTCGATGAGCGTGAGCATCTTGTCCCACCAATCCGGTGACACAAGAGGCCTGACCAGGAATTCCAGGATCTTTTGGACCCTCTCTCTCTTGTCTTCGACCCGGACCAAGCGGTTGTCTGCGGACTTTTCGAGGAACAGGATCGCCCGGAGCGGAGCGGACGAATGAGAGACTTCGGAGATCTCGCCGTGGCTCCAGGTCCCGTGGATGCGGAAACCGTCAGACCATTTCCGAATGATCATCCGGTCGTCGCAGAGCACTTCGGCTTTATCCCTCATCATCTTGACCATCGTTGATTTTCCCGCTTCCGAGTGCCCCACAAAAAGCAAGCCTTTATCATCCAAGACAATTCCCGCAGAATGGAGATAGCATGCCTTTCTGTCAGCCAGGACACGGGCGATCAGGATCTGGTCCGAAGAGAATAGAGCAAGGGAATCCATACCCCCGCTTAAGAAAAGCTTTCCGTTCGGATTGAAGATCCTCGTCCGCGTATGGTCGCGGCTGCAGACCACCACGCGGAAAAGGCGGAGATCGCCGGGGTTCGGAGCGATCCCGAGGTAGATCCAGGAATCCCCTTTTTCGTAGACGGCCCAGGGCGGTTTCCGATAGACCTCCCTGCCGAGGTCAACTCCGTCCAGGTCCGGAAGGGAAAAGTGATGGCGTATGGTGACGACGTCGTCGCCGGGTTCCGGGACCTCGAAAAGCTTAAATTTTGGCCTGAACGTCCCCTCGCTGAAGGGGATGTCGGATTCGACCCGGAGCGTGATCCCGGCGATGTCATAATGCCGCCGGTGCTTTTCCTTCCAGCTTTCCTTGAACCGCCGGTTCTCCCGGGCGGCCCGGCAAAGGTAGTCCACCTTGGCCGAATGGTCCCGATGCTCCAGGAAGCCGTAGACAGCACACCATCGACAATCCCTGCGGAATTCACAGGCGCCGCAATTCTCGAGATAATTACCGCCGCCCCGGACCTTTTCGGCAAGCGACGGGACGAAATTTTCCCAGGCGTCCTGGAAGCTTCCCTTTCTCAGGTCATAACGGAGGGCCGGATCTTTGACGAAACAGCAAAAGCTCATCTTCCCATATGGGTCCACGTGAAAATCGCGGCGGCTGCGGACGCACGCGTCGAAGAGCCGTTCGTTCCCGGGCTCCCTCCGGCACGTCTCCTCAACGTTTCCGTCCACCCACTCCTCGAACGACAGGTCGGGCTCGTCCAGTTTCACGACCTCCGCCGGGTCAAGCCGCTGGTCCGCAATCTCGATGTTCTTCGCCGGCTCACCGGATGCCGACAGCCAGAGCCATGGCGCGCCGATCCGCCACGATCGGCTCAAGGATTCCGCAAGGCGGACCATCTCCGCGTATTGGTGGTAATTGTCCCTCATCGGAATGACCTGCACCGTAAACCCCGCCCCAGTCTCCTTGAGATAAGCGACGCCCCGCATCATCGCCTCGAAAGAGCCGGGGTTCCTGGTGATCCCATCTTGGACCCCTGCGGTGGCCCCGTAAAGCGCGACGAGCTTCGAGCCCTTCCTCTTCATCAGCCGGGCGATCCGGGGGGTGATGAGGGTGCCGTTGGTGTTCAGAGTGTACGCCCCTGCCCGGCTCGTAACGTGGTCGAAGATCTCCTCGAAGTCCGGCCTCAACATGGGCTCGCCGCCCGAGATGGACCATTTCCGGCAGCCCATGGCCCTGGCCGCTTCGACGAGGTCCCGAACCTCAGCTGATGTGAGTTCTTCCTTTTTTTCGGGGGAATCCGGGGAGATACGCAGCCAGCAGTGACGGCAGTCATTGTTGCAACGATAGGTGAGGTCGATGCTCCCCGCTAGGGGAACGCGGGGCAGGGCCGCGACTTTTCTGCGGCTCGAGTGATCGCTCATGAGGACTCCAACGACATCTCCAGGCGTGCTCCTCCAGGGTTAGACGGGTAAAAACGTAGTCCATTATACCCGGACATCAAGGATTTTGACAGTCCCAGGCCCCCCGGTCAATGGCCCGTGCGGGGGATTCCAGGGGTGAATAACAGGCGTGTCGCCTCCCCCCAAAGGGCGATGCCGGCCGGCCCTAAGCCTCCCCCGCGGGATTCGTCCGCTTCGACTCCAGGATGAACGTCACGGGGCCGTCGTTAACGATATGGACGGCCATCACAGCCTGGAAGACCCCGGTCTCGACCTTGATCCCCAGGCCCCGGACCGAATCCACGAAATGGGCGAACAGGGCTTCGGCCCGGGCCGGTTCTTCGGCGCCATCGAAGCTCGGCCTCCGTCCCTTCCTGACCGATCCGGCGAGAGTGAATTGCGAAACTGCCAGGGCCTCGCCGCCGACATCGGCCAGGGACAAGTTCATCTTCCCGGCATCGTCAGGAAAAATCCGGAGTTCGACGGCCTTCAGGGCCAGATGTTCGGCATCCCCTTCGGTGTCCCCTTTCTCGATCCCAACCAGAAGGCAAAGCCCGCGGCCGCTCCGGCCCACCGTCCGGCCCTCGACCTCGACCCGGGCCTCCTTCACGCGCTGCAGGACGATTTTCATCGGTTGACTTTACAGGGTGAATAGTCTATCATGTCTCCCTTCAAAGGAGAAAACGATGGCCCATCACAAATCCGCGATCCGGCAGGAGCGGCGCAGCCTCCGCCGAGCCGCCGTCAACAAGCAGAACAAGTCCGCGATCCGCTCCCAAGTCAAGAAGGTCAGGGAAGCGATCAAGAATAAAGACGCCGAAGGGGCCAGGAAGCTCCTCCCCGAAACCTTTTCCGTCATCGACAAGACCATCAAGAAGCGGACGGTCCACGCCAGCAAGGGGGCCCGATACAAATCGAGGCTCAGCCTCCAGGTGGCGAAGATCACCCCCAAGCCTTCGAAGTGACCCCCGCCTTTTTCCGCAGCCGGCAATACTTGTAGAGAAAGACCTCGAACAATCTCTGCGCCTCGGCGTCCGACGATTTGATGCGGACGTCCACGTTCTCCAGGTCTTCGAAGATCGCGGCGAGGTCGGATGGCCGAATGCCCTCGACCAGAGAAAAGAAGCCGGCGTATTTCTCCGGGTAGAGCTTCCGATAGGTCTCCTGGATAAAAGGGAAGAGCTGCTTGAAGATCGCCTTTTTATCAGCGCTCTTTTCCCGAAGCTGCGTCTGGGCCATGAGGATATTCCGGAAGAAGCCCACGATCTGACGGAGAAGGTCCACGGGCTTCTCCCCGGCCTTGAACAGATTGTCAAGGACGATAAGACACTCCCGGAGGTTCGCTTTCTCCAGCGCGTCGCCCAGTTCGTAGGACTCGAATTCCCGGACCCAGGCCGTCGCCCGGTTGACGTCGGCCGCATCGATGGTCTTCTTGTCATCCACGTAGACGGCCAGCTTTTCGATCTCGTTTTCCATGCGCCGCATGTCACAGCCGACGATCTCGAGAAGCCTCAGGGCCGCGTCCGTGGTCAGCGCTTTCCCGACCGAGCGGGCTTTCTCCTCCATCCAGGGCCGTATCTGGTCTTGCCTCAGGGATTTAAGCTCCTTCGCGACGACACCCGGAAGCGACGAGAAGACGCGGACCAGGGGGTGGCTCTTCCTGATCTTGCCAGGCAGGATGACCACCATCAAGGTCCGGGAAGGCGGGGAGGCGAAATAGGCCTTCAGGAGCTTTTCCTCCGCCTCGGAAACGAGCTTGGCCTCTTTCTCCCCGCTCTTGTCCGAGTCCGGCTTCTTCTCGGGGACCCTGACGACGATGATCCGCAAGGGGGAAAAGAGGAAGGGCATGGTCCTGGCCGTGTCGAGGATATCGGCCCATTTCGTCTCGTCGAGGTAGAACAGATCGGGGCGGAAATCCCCGGCGTCGGGC
>JALHVH010000230.1 GCA_022867105.1 Candidatus Aminicenantota bacterium | reverse complement strand
TCAGGGATCGGCGAACAGGGCGACGGAACTCATCCTGATTGGAAAAGATGTCATCAAAAAAATCAAGACCTTTTTCGCGCCGATGAAAGAGTCTGCGTGGGCGGCGCATCAAGAAGTCGTCCAGAAGGAGAAGGCGGAACTGGCGAAAATCGAGCCTGTCATCAATGCCCTCAACGGTAGAGTATCGAACTGGCGCGCCGAGGAAGATCGCAAGCGACATGATGCGGAAGCGGCCGCGTACCGAGCCGAACAATTGAGGATTATGGCTGAGGCGGAAGCGAAGCGCAAGGCCGAGGAGGCGCTAAGGGCCGCTGAACGCGCCGAGGCAAAGGGGAACCAAGAGAGGGCCGACGCACTCATCGCAAAGGCCGCAAAGATTGAAGAAAAAGCGGCTGCTATTCCAACGCCGCCTCCGCCGATTATTCCGCCGAAGCCCGTCACAGATGGATTGTCCATGCGCGACAACTGGTGCTTCGAAGTCGTGGATCCTATGGCCGTCCCGCGAAAGTACCTGACCATCGACACGGTCACGATCGGCAAGGTCGTCCGGGTGCTCAAGGACCAGACGAGCATTCCTGGGATCCGGGTCTTTAATCAGCCAAGCATGGCATCGATCGGAATACGGAATAAAGCATGAATTCATGGTCCGGCTGTCCATTCAAAAGGAGCGGCGCGGCAACGTCCACTCCCGGCCGGGCCTTACCCCAATGAAAGGACGATCATGAAGAGAGGAAAACAAATTGACGCTTGGTACCCGTTCTACATTGACAAGTGGCTTTTTGGCTCGACGCGCCACGAGCTGATGATAACCCCGGGATGGGCCGAGCGTTTTCCCGACCTTGTCCCGATCATCCCCAAGTCGATCATCGGCCGTCCGTTCACGGACCTCCGCGGCATCTTCGCGGACCTCATGACGTTATCCAAGAAAGACGGCGGATATATTCGGGCCAATGAGACGACGCCATACCCGGTCGAGCAGCTCGCCGGGATGTTCTGCGTGCCGATCGATCACATCAGGGCGACGATCAATATCTGCGTCCACAAAGATGTCGGGAAATTGTCCGAAACATCCCCCGGCATCTACTACATAAAAAGTACGGAAGCTTATTCATTATCAGACAGATGGAAGCGGGAAAAGACCCCGGGGAAAAGTGAATGTTCCGAAATTGCGGAAGTGGGTTCCGAAAAAGGGGAAGCTAGAAGAGAGAAGAATAAAGAAGAGAAGAAGAAAGAAGAGGAAATAAGAGATGGTCGAATTCAAGACAAATTCGACCCGCTCTTTGAAGAGTTCTGGAAGGGTTATCCAAAAAAGATCGCCAAAGACTATGCCCGCGAGAAGTTCATGATCCTAGCTCGGGCCGGGAAGATCCCGGACCTGAAGAAAGCCACGAAGGGATATATGGATTTCCTAAAGCACAAGTTAGTACATGAAAAATTTAATCAGGAGCCGTTGAATCCGGCGACGTTTTTGACGAAGAACCGCTGGCGGGATTATATCGACTTCAAGTATGAGCCGCCGACGTAAGAGAGGAAAACATGAAACGAATTGAAGAGTTAGGGCCGCTAATTGCGATCATTGGGATTATCCTCGCCCTGGGCTTCGGTATTTATGTGGGGCACTCCGTCACGGCGGCCAACAAAGATACCGAGATCATGGACGTCCAGGCAGCACTTGAAACGGCCAACGCAAGCCTAGCCGACGCGAATATCGAGCTGGCGCAGAACAAAGCGACGGTCATCGCGTGGTCGGGCCTCGCGAGCTTCTATGCGGACGCTCACCACGGGAAGCTGACGGCGTCGGGATCCCGCTTCGACATGAACGCCTTCACGGCCGCGCATCGCACACTTCCGTTCGGGAGCCTGGTCCTCGTTCTGGACATCAGGCGGT
>JALHVH010000029.1 GCA_022867105.1 Candidatus Aminicenantota bacterium | reverse complement strand
CGGGGAATATTTTTGAGTATCTTATGATCAGGGGGGAGCGGAAGTCTATTGTTTTTTGGTCGGTGCGAGAGGGTTTTTTGCCCCCACCGGCTCTTCAGGCGCCGATTTCCGGGGCTGTTGACAGCGCCGAACGGCCTGCGATATATTACCGGCATGAAGAGGAGGGGAGATTCATCGCCCGGAGCGGGAATCCGTCATGCCGCGGAAAAAGCAAATTCTTATAATTGAACCAACCCCGGACTTACGTCCGGGGATTTGCGGCGGTACTTTAAAAAGGAGTAAAGGATGAAACGCAGAATGTTCGTCAAGGGCGCTGCGGCGGCCCTGCCGGCGCTGGCCGCTCTGGGCCTTCCGGATTTCGGAGCCACCGGGGAGCTTGAGCCGATCACGCTTCCGAAGCCCGAAATGGACGGAGGCAAGTCCGTGCTGGCGGCACTGAAGGGCAGAAAGACGGTCCGGAACATCAGTCCGGATCCCCTTCCGCTTCAGACGCTCTCGAATCTTCTCTGGGCGGCCTTCGGAGTGAACCGGCCGGAGGCGGGGCTCATGGGAAAGCAAGGGAGAACGGCCCCTTCGGCCAGCAACTCGCAGGAAATCGGCCTTTACGTCTGCCTGGCTCAAGGAATCTACCTCTATGAAGCGGTTCCACACCGCCTGGCGCCTGTCGCGGCGGGCGATTTTCGAGCCAGGGCCGGCCGGAGTGCCGCGGTGAAAGGCCCCGTGAATATCTTCTATGTCGTGGATCTCGCGAGATACGTCGTGGGGAAGGGGCAACCGGACCGGTCTATCGGGAACCCCGAGGTTCAAAAATCCTATTATTACACGGACACGGGCTTCATCGCCCAGAATGTCTACCTGTTCGCGGCCTCGCAGGGCCTGGCGGCCTGGTTTCATAACTGCGACAAGGAGAACACGGCCCGGGAGTTTAAACTACGGCCCGAACAGCGCGTCCTGTTCGCTCAGACCGTAGGTTATCCTATGAAGGCTTAGCACAGCCCATAACTCGCCCGTAGCTCAGGGGATAGAGCGACAGACTCCGGATCCGTAGGTCAGACGTTCGACCAGCCCCAGGCGCGCTCTTTTTTCCCCATCTAGTCCTTTATCGGGCTCCATTTGGCCTCGTTTTTTTCTTCCACGATGGCCTCCCCGCTGAACTCATAAAAAGACTGGTAGTTATAAGTCCAGCCCAGGAAAGGAGAATCCCCTCCGGAATGGGTCGTGATGAAAAAGCGATGGGAGATCGCGCCGAAAGACAAGGCGACATCCGCTGCGGCCGCCGGCTTGCCCCGGCTGGGATCCACGGGCACCCATCCGAAGGGAGGGAGGTAGACCTGGACCCAGCGGTGATAGACATCATCGATGGAACCTTCGTCCCCTCGAACCACAATGCCGGCTTCATACCGGGCCGGCAGTCCCGCGGCCCTGGCCAGGGCGAGGAATGAAAAAGTGAATTCGGAGCACGAGCCGTTGCCGCGCTTGAGCACGGTCGGAGCGGCGTTCCATCCCCCCGTCCGCTGGTATTCCATGTTCAAATGAAGATATTTATGAATCTTGAAGGCTATCCAGAAAGGGTTCTTCTCCTCTCCGACGATATTCTTGACCAGCGTCTGGATGCAAGGATCCGTCATCTTCAGCTTGGAGCTGTCCTGAAGGTATTTCTGCCGGATTTCCGCGGGGACCTTGTCCAAGGGCTGGACCCATTCGGGCAGGATAAAATAGTTGACGTCCTTCGTCTCCACTTGAACGGAGAAAGAGAGAGCGAGCTCCTTCATCGCAGGAATTTT
>JALHVH010000229.1 GCA_022867105.1 Candidatus Aminicenantota bacterium | reverse complement strand
GAGCCGCGCCTGGCAATGAAGCGGGACGGGACGCCGGAGTTCGCCTTCATCAAGTACACCAAGACCGACGGCGCGACCAAGGGCGGGATCATCCACTTTCTCGTGACCTGGGGCATGACCGAGGGCGAGTTGAGCTCGGCCGAATCGGCCCTCCGCCTGAAGGACCCGGAGGCCAAGATCGCCGGTCCTGTGCCGTTCAAGGAGGGGACGTTCAAGGTCGTTTCGGCCACGGCGGGCGAGGGCGGGATTTTCAGCCGCAGGATCGCCGGCGAGGGCAAGGCGCCCATTATGCCCGGCCAAAAAGCGGCTGTCTCCATTGCCCTGACCGAGGAGGGAGCGTCCCTCCTTTGGGAGTCGTTCAAGAACCCGACCTCGGACATCTCGGTCATGTTCGACCTGAAATTCACGGGCGTTTCGCCGGCTTTCCAGGCCAAGCTCAAGGTCAACTGGGACAAGGTCTACACCCAGCACGACATCAAGCTCCACGCCGAAGGCACGATCAAGGTGGTCAAGCTCCAGGCCGACGTCCGGGCCATCCTGGAGGAGCTGAGGCAGCAGGGCGCGATCCAGCTTGAGGTCGTCGGCGAGAACGAGAACATGCAGAAGATGCTCGACGCCGTCTACGCCCACCTCCTCGCGCTCATGTGCGACAAGGTGCCCATGGGGCCCGGGGAGGCGACGAGCCCACCGGCCAAAAAACCGCCCGTCCCGGCGCTCGTGGCGGACTGGCCGGGAGCCCATCCGGCTTGGTCGATGGGCGTGCTGGCGGACGTCGTCCGCTCGGCCGACGGGCGCCTCCGCGGCGGTCCCTGGGCCGACCAGGACCAGGTCCAGACGCAGCGGGCCGCCGGCTCTCCCTGCGATGCGCAAGCACGGCAGAGCGCCGAATCGTTCGTCAGCAGGGCGGTGGAGCTCCGCCGCGCGCGCAAGTACATCGAAGCGGCCGACATGTATCAAGAAGCGTATGAGTCCTGCCCCGATCCCAGCTATCTGTACGAGATGGCCGATACCCTGGCTTTTGGCGCTTTCGAACATGGGCGGGCCAAGTCCGCCTTTGAGGAATTCGTGCAAAAGACGGAGGGCCTGACCGAGTACGCGGACCGCCGGGCGACGGCTCAAACCTACCTGAGTGATTATTCCGAATACGCTCGCCACCTGGACTTGGGCAATAGCCTATTCGATGCGGGGAAGTACGTCCAAGCCTATGAAGAATTCCGCTGGCTCTACGACCACATCCCCTTGCCCGTATTCCTCTTCAACTTGGGGGTCTGTCAGAAGGCCATCGGAGACGAGACAGGCGGCCTTGAGGACTATCAGAAAGCGCTCGAGTATTTCGAAGCGGCGATCCGTCTAGCCACGACCAGCCAAAACCCCGAGCGGTTCCAGGGCGACGTGGAGGCCTCCCAAGCGTGTATTGACATGCTCCGGCCCTTGCTCGCAGAAGGAGCCGCGGCTCCGCCGCAGACCGAGCAAGCCCAGGTCTCTGCGGAAGAGGCCCGGCGGCAGCGGCGTCAGGAATCCCAGCAGGCCGCCCAACAGACCCAGACGGGGCAGGCCCAGGCCGCAACAGGCGGCCAACAAGCGGCGGCCGCGGGCGCGCAAACCACCGGCGCCAATCCGCCCGGGACGGCGGCTACGGGGACCAAACCGCCGTCGGGCCAGACTCAGGGCGCCAACGTCGCGGGCGGGCAGAGTCAGCAGGGCCTTTCAGCCGGGCAGAGCGGCAAGCCGCCCTCCGGCCAGACGCCGGCCGCGAAGACCCAGCCGCAGGCGCCCGGCGCCAAGCCCGGGGCCAAGCCCAACGCCACCATCAAGCCCATCGTCAGCGTCCAGGTCGGCTACTCCTTCAAGCGGGTCAAGATGTCCGGGAACTACCAGGTCGACATGCGCAAGCGCCTCCGCGAGGACCGCGACATCGTCATGAGCGGCAACATCGGCGGCATCTACCAGAAATACGGCGAGGACAAGAGGTTCTTCACCGTGGTCAGCCTGGACGACCCGACCTTCCAGGAACGTTCTATCGAGGTCATTCTTGACGGCCAGGACGCTTCCGACTTCAAGAACTACATCAACAGCGTCTCGGTCCTCTTCCGCAAGCAGAGGTTCTCCGGAGCGCCGATGACGGGCGAGGTGAAATTCTTCGACCAGCAGTTCGCGCAGG
>JALHVH010000228.1 GCA_022867105.1 Candidatus Aminicenantota bacterium | reverse complement strand
TCCTGAGTTTGGTGTCGAAAGGAGGGGAGCCCCCGTTTTCGCCTTCATCCGGATCGATGATAAGCCCATCTATGACAAGAGCCGGATCTACGCTCCCGACCATGTCGTCGTTGTGGACCCGACGCTGGTCGAGGCGATCGATGTGACGGACGGGCTCAAGGACGGCGGCTGGATCATCATCAACAGTGACAAGAAGCCCGCCGAATTCAAGTTCCCTTCCAAGTTCAAGGTGGCCGCCATCAACGCCACGGAGATCGCCGTCCGGAACAAGTTGGGGACACTGGCCGCGCCCATCGTCAACACCGCCATCGTCGGCGCCGTGATCAAGATCATGGGACTGACGAAGCTCGAATCCCTCATCGCGGCCATCCGCGAGGGCATTCCGATCAAGCCCGAAGAGAACATCCAGGCCGCCAGAGAAGCCTACGAGAGGGCTTGAGGGAGCCCGCAGGAGGATAGGACAATGACCAAAAAAAAAGAAACGAAAAAGATCGTCTTCCGATCGGAGAGCGAAATGCCGGTCACGGCGATGTCGCTCGGCTCCATGCTTCACAACAAAACGGGGGCCTGGCGGAACATCCGGCCTGAGGTCGACCGGGCCAAGTGCATCCAATGCGGCATCTGCTGGAAGTTCTGCCCCGACGTGTCCATCGACATCGTGGACAACTGGCCGGTCGTGGATTACGACTTCTGCAAGGGTTGCGGCATCTGCGCCGAAGAATGCCCCACCAAGTGCATCGTCATGGTCGAGGAGGTGAAATGAAAAAAGTCATCATGGGCAATCATGCCCTGTCCTACGGCGCCATGCTGTCGCGCGCCCAGGTAATCGCCGCCTATCCCATCACGCCCCAGACCCAGGTGGTGGAGCTTCTCTCGGAGATGTGCGCGAGCAAGACGCTCGACGCCAAGTTCATCAAGGTCGAGTCCGAGCACTCGGCCATGGCCGCCAGCCTCGGGGCCTCGCTGGCCGGGGCGCGGACCTTCACGGCCACATCTTCGCAGGGGCTCGCCCTGATGCACGAGCTCCTCCATTGGGCCTCGGGCGGCAGGCTGCCCGTCGTCATGGGGAACATCAACAGGGCCATGGCCCCGGGCTGGAGCATCTGGACGGACCAGAACGACAGCCTCTCCCAGAGGGACACGGGCTGGATCCAGTTCTACTGCTCTTCGAACCAGGAGGTCCTCGATACGGTCATCCAGGCCTTCAAGGTCTCCGAGAAGCTCCTCATCCCCAGCATGGTCATCCTGGACGCCTTCGCCCTCTCACACACATTCGAGATCGTCGAGATCCCGGAGCAGAAGGACGTGGACGCGTATCTTCCTCCATTCAATCCCCCATACCGGCTCACGCCGTCGGACCCGCACGCCTTCTTCGGGCTCACCGGACCGGAACATTATTTCGAACTGCGGTACAAGCTCCAGAAAGAAATGGAGAAGGCCCCTGCCCTGATCGAAGAGACGGGGCGCGAGTTCGAAAGGATCTTCGGCCGCTATCTTGGGCTCGTCGACGAATACCTGTCGGACGACGCGGAATTTCTGTTCATCTCCTCCGGGACGGCCGGGTCTACGGCCAGGGTCGCCGTGGATGACCTGCGCCGGGAAGGCGTCAAGGCCGGTAACCTCAGGATGAAGGTCTTCAGGCCCTTCCCCTTTGATAAGGTCAGGGGAATCGTCCAAAAAGCGAAAAAAGTGGCCGTGGTCGATAGGAACCTATCCTACGGCCACCACGGCATCTTCTACCAGGAAGTGAAATCGGCCCTCTACGGCCGGGACGGGATGCCCCCCGTTTTCGGATACGTCACCGGCCTCGGCGGCAGGGACATCACGCCGGGA
>JALHVH010000227.1 GCA_022867105.1 Candidatus Aminicenantota bacterium | reverse complement strand
GTGGACCTCAAGGCGTGGACCAAAGACCAGATCTACCGGGAGGCCTGGAGCTCGTTAATGAAGGTCTGGGACGACCGCGGCCGCCTCGCGGACCTCAAAGCCAAGGACTTTCCGGACTTCTGGAGCCCGGGAGATTATCCCTCCGGCGTCCGCGACACGCTGAGGGACGCCGTCGCCTACCTAGCGGCTGCGCTCCTCACGGACACGGATTTCTGGACGCCGAAGCAATCCAACGAGACCTACCTCCTGGACCTGGACGCGTTCCTGGGACGACCGGCGGACGAAAAAATGGCCGCGAATGTCCTCCACAACGCCGCCGCCCATCCTCTCGAACGGCTTTGCGCCCTCCTCGGCGAACACGAGACCTGGTGCCGGAAGTCCGGACGGACCGAAGGGGCCCTGGAGGCGCGCCTTGAACGTCTTCAAGCCCTTCATGGGTCTTTTACGCAGGAAGATGACCGCACCCGCATCCGGGAGAGTTTGGTTAATTCCCTGGGCCGTTTTCGTTCCTACCCTTGGTGGGCTTGGGGCCAGGCGCTTCTCGCGGAATTCATACGGGATGTAGATTCTCCCGACGCCCTTGTCCAAGCCCGCAAGCTGGCCCTCGAAGGGACCGAGGCCTACCCCGATTCCCCCGGCGGACAGCGCTGTCTTCACATCGTCAAGAGCATCGAATCGCCCGAATTTTCCGTCGAGGCCATGAGGACCGACGCCCCGGGGCGAAGGTCCGTCCGGGCGACGCATCGGAACCTGGGCCGCCTCTTCTTCCGGGCGTACCCGGTCGACTTGATGGAGCGGGTCCGCACCTCCAAGGACTACAACCTCTTCCCCGAATGGCGTGAAGCCCACCGGGCCATGGAGAGGCGCCGGCCGGCCGCCGCCTGGTCGGCCGTCCTCCCCCCGACTCCCGATTACCGGGAGCACCAGACTTACGTCAACCTTCCCGCGGGAATGGCGCCCGGACTTTACCTCGTGGCCGCCTCCGCCCGCGAGGATTTCGGCAAGGAGAAGAACCGCATCCAGGGGCTCAACGTCATCGTCGGGGACATCGTCCTGCTCAAGCGCGCCGCCGGCGAGGGCGGCCAGAACGTCCTCGTCCTTTCGGGTGAAACGGGCAGACCGGTCGCCGGCGCAAGGGTTGACCTCTATACGTTCGATTGGCAGAAAGGACACTCCCGGGCGAATTCGCTGACCACCGACGCCCAAGGCCGCGCCCATTTCGCGCCCGGAGAAAGATCAGGCCCGTATTTCCTGCTCGCAGGCAAGGGGAACGATATCGCTCTTGACTCGGATTATGTCTACCTCTACGGACGTTCGACGCCGGGGGAAACGGCGGCGGTCCTCATCTACACGGACCGGAGCATCTACCGCCCCGGGCAGAAACTCTATTGGAAGGTCCTTGCTTACCAGGGCCGGGCCGACCTTGGCCGGCTCCGTCCGGCCGCGAACGCTTCGACCTCGGTCTGGCTCGAGGACATCAACGGCGAGCGAGTGGCCGAAGCCGTGAAGACGACCAACGCCTTCGGGACGGCGAGCGGCGAATTCATCATCCCGGCCGCGGGAAGGCCGCTCGGCGCCTGGCGTTTGCACACTTCCCCGAACGGGTTCTCTCAAGTCCGGGTCGAGGAATACAAGCGGCCGACCTTCGAAGTCGTCGTTAAGGACCCGGACAAGCCCCTTCGCCTGAACCGGGCGGCTGTTCTCAAGAGCGAGGCCCGCTACTATTTCGGGCTCCCCGTTTCCTCAGGCCAGGTCGTCTGGCAGGTCAAGCGCGAGCCGGTCTATCCCCGCTGGTGGTGGTGGCGGACGGACGGAGGCCAAGGCCAGATCGTGTCGGGAGGGAGAGGACCGCTCAAGGAGGATGGCAGTTTCGAGATGAACTTCACTCCAGCGGCCGACGAACGAAAGGCCAAGCCGGGTTCCGGCCTGTCCTTCCGCTATACTCTTTCCGTGGACGTGACCGACGAAGGCGGCGAAACCCGCTCTGCTTCACGGTCCTTCCGGCTGGGTTTCGTTAACGTCGAGGCGAGCCTGACCACTGAAAACGGGTTCTTCAGAAAGGGCGAGGAATGTTCCTTTGCGATC
>JALHVH010000226.1 GCA_022867105.1 Candidatus Aminicenantota bacterium | reverse complement strand
CGGGCCTTTTCCTCACCATCAAGACCGCCGACTGCCTTCCCGCCCTGATCGTGGACGAGGAGAGGCGCGTCATCGCCGCCGTCCACTGCGGCTGGCGTGGGACGTTGAAGAGGATCCTGGAACGGGTGGTCAGGGACCTTCGCGAGCGCGACGGTTCCGACCCTTCCAAGCTCCTCGTCGCCCTGGGGCCGTGCATCGGTCCGGGCTGCTACGAGGTCGGTTCGGAGGTCCGGGCCGCGTTTGAAGAGGCGGGTTTTCCTCCCGGCGTTCTTCGTGAACGGATCTCGACGCCCGGCAAATACCTCCTCGACCTCCGCGAAGCCAACCGCGGACAGCTCGACCGGGCGGGAGTGAAACGGGAGAATGTCTTCTCATTCGACGCCTGCACGCACTGCCGTTCCGACCTGCTGTCCTACCGGCGGGACAAAATCAAGAAAAAAAGGATGTTCGCCTTCATCGGCATGAAGGGCTGAGTTGCTTTTTGTCCCGTTTTTCTTTATCCTTTATCATTATGGAAAAAACGATCGGTGACGTTGAACTCCATGGATTTCCCCTTTTCAAAAAAGGGAAGGTGCGGAATGTTTTCGACCTCGACGACAAGCTGCTCGTCGTGGCCACGGACAGGATCTCCGCCTTCGATTTCATCCTGCCCTCGCTCATTCCTTACAAGGGAAAGGTCCTCACCCAGCTGTCCAGGTTCTGGTTCGACTTCGCGGCGCTCATCTGCCCCAACCATCTCATCGCCACCGAAATCGCGGACTTTCCGGCCGCCCTCCGGCCCTACGCGGAGGTCCTGGAAAAGCGGTCCATGCTCGTCAGAAAAACGCAGGTTGTGCCCATCGAATGCGTCGTCCGCGGCTATCTCGCCGGCTCGGGCTGGAAGGAATACAAGACCGCCGGAAAGATCTGCGGCATCAAGATCCCTGAAGGGCTGTTGGAGTCAGACCGCCTGGAGGAGCCGATCTTCACGCCTTCGACCAAGGCCGAGGAAGGCCATGACCTCAACATCTCGCTCAAGGAGATGCAGAAGATCGTGGGCGGCGACCTCGCCCGGAAGATCAAGAAAGTGTCCCTGGAGCTTTATCAGAGAGCGTCCCTGCACGCCTTGTCCAAGGGGATCATCATCGCGGACACCAAGTTCGAGTTCGGCCTGGCGGGCGACGATCTCGTCCTCGTCGACGAGATTTTCACGCCCGATTCGTCGCGCTTCTGGCCGCTCCGGACCTATGCCCGCGGAAAGTCCCAGCCGAGTCTGGACAAGCAGTTCGTCCGGGACTACCTGGAGACGACCGGATGGGACAAGCAGTCCGCACCGCCCGTCCTGCCGCCCGGGATCATTGAAAAGACGTCCCAGAAATACCGGGAGATCTACAGGCTCCTCACCGGGAAGAATGACCTCGCATGAATGACCTCGTCGATTTCCACATCCACTCCAACAGGAGCTGTGACGGGGATTTTTCCCCGCGCGAGCTCGTCCGCTTCGCCAGGGACAAGGGGTTCCGGGCCATCTCCATCACCGACCACGATACGGTCGCGGCCTATCCCGGCGTCCTGGAGGACGGGAAGAAGACCGGAGTGGAGGTCATCCCGGGCATCGAGGTGACGACGCTGTACGACGAACGCGAGTTCCACCTCCTCCTCCCTTTCATCGATTGGGGGTCGGAAACCCTCGGGGCCATCGTCCGGCGCATGACCGAATCCAGGCTCGTCGAAGCCCGGGAGCGGGTGGCTAAGCTCCGGGAAGGGGGCATCGAACTGACCTGGGAAGAGGTCTGGGAGAAAAGCCAATCCTGTCCGCCGCTCGGTGTCAAGATCGCCCAGATCCTCCTCGATAAACCCGAGAGCGGCAGGGACCCCGCCCTGGGCAAATACCTGGAAGGGGAAAGCGGGGCCTACGGACCTTACCTGTTCTATCAGGATTATTTTATGGAGGG
>JALHVH010000028.1 GCA_022867105.1 Candidatus Aminicenantota bacterium | reverse complement strand
TAATCCGGCAGCGCTATCTCGAATAGATGGCCATTCAGGCTGGTATAATAGCCTCGCTTTACGATTATCCAATATCGATAAGAAGACCAAGGATCCAGAAGGCGGACGAATATTGCGAGATGCCCGGGGAGAGCCTACCGGAATCCTCATTGATGAAGCCATGGCCTTTATTGAAAGAGAGAGGTCGGGCGAAGGGCTGGAGCGCAAAGAAGCTTATATCAAGCTGGCTATGGAGCAGTTTAAAAAGTGGGGGGTTACCGGGATCCACGATGCCGGCGCGGACAAGGAATCGTTGCAGGTCTATGAAAAGCTCGAGCAAAAAGGCGAGCTCACGGTTAGAGTCTACGCCATGATCAGTGCGGGCAGGGATGCTTTTTCCGAAGCTCTCGGTCAAGGACCCCGGGTTGATAATTTTCTTACAGTGAGAAGCGTTAAGTTGCTCATCGATGGGGCATTGGGTTCTCGAGGGGCCTTGCTCTTTGAACCCTATTCTGATTCGCCCGATACATCAGGCCTGCAGATGATGAAGGAAGAAGAAGCTTATTCCATAATCAAGAACTCTCTAGAAAGGGGATTTCAGGTCTGTACGCATGCCATCGGAGATAAGGCTCTTCATATCATGTTGGACCTCTATCAAAGAGCGCTGGAAGAAAATCCTGTTGAGAATCACCGATTCAGGATTGAACATGCATCCGTAATCCAGAAGCAGGATTTGCCCAGATTCAAAGATATGAATGTGATAGCTTCGATGCAGCCGATTTTCATAGGAGAATACGGGCGTTGGGCCGAGGACCGATTGGGGCCCAATAGGATCAAAGGTGTTCTTATTTTCAGACAGCTGCTGGATGCAGGGGTAGTGGTCGCCGGGGGAACAGATTCCCCTGCTTCTGATACCGGCAACCCCCTTTTCAATTTTTATGCCGCAGGAACGAGGAAAAGCCCTTATGGCGTGCCTCAAGAATGGTATGGGCTGGAGAAAATCACCAGGGAAGAAGCTTTGCGAATGCTTACACTTGATGCAGCTTATGCTGCTTTTGAGGAAGACGCTAAAGGCAGTATAAAAGTCGGCAAGCTGGCTGATATCGTCGTGCTCGATAAGGATATTATGAAAATAGATGAGGAGCAGATACTCAATACTGAAGTGTTAATGACAATTTTGGATGGGAAGATTATATACAGCAAATGAAGTGATGCGTCCCCTAAATTAAAAGTCCGCACAATTTATTTTGACGTCAGCTTCCGGCCGGTGGTATAGTCCTAACACGTTAAGCAAATTCGCTTCGGGAAAGGAGTGCAGATGCGTATCGGGGTAAAACACGAACGGTTTGGATTCAAGGCGGCCTGCTGGATTTCCGTCCTTATTTTCCTGGCGCTGGCCTTCGGGCCGGCCCTCAGGGCCCAGGACAGGGCGATCGCCAAAAAACTGCAGGGCTTCGACGCCTATATGGCGAAGATCCTCAAGGATTGGAACGCGCCCGGGATCGGCGTCGGCGTCGTGGTCGGCGACAAGCTCGTCTTCGCCAAGGGCTACGGCTACCGCGACTACGAAAAAAAGCTGCCCTTCACGCCTTCAACGCTGTGCCAGATCGCGTCCAACACCAAGCTGTTCACGGCTGTGGCTGCGGGCCTGCTCATCGACGAAGGTAAGCTGACCTGGGACGAGCCGGTGCAGAACTCCGTGCCGTCCATCCGCTTTTACAATGATGAGCTGAACAACACGGTCACGCTCCGCGACATGCTGGCCCACCGCACGGGCATCACCCGGCACGACACGATCTGGTACAAATCGGACGACACGCGCAAACAGCTCTTCGATAAGGTCAGGTACCTGGAGCCCCAGAAACCGCTTCGACAGACCTTCCTCTACAATAACTTGATGTATGCCGCCGCGGGGTACATCATCGAGCTCCAATCCGGCAGGACGTGGGAGGATTTCGTCCGCGACAGGATCTTCAAGCCCCTGGACATGACGAACACCGTCTACTCCATCGCAGATATGCTGAAGCAACCCGATTTCGGCGTGCCCTTCACCGAAAAGCGCGACACGTTCGAAATCTACAAGATCCCCTACTACGAGGATATCGGGGGCGTGGCCCCCTGCGGCGCGATCATCTCCAACATCCAGGACATGTCCCACTGGCTCATCGCCTTGATGAACGACGGCCGATACCAAGGGGCGCAGGTTCTCCCCTCGGCCGTGCTCAAGGCCACGCTGGAACCGGCCATCGCGCTGCCCAATACCGAAGCAGAAACGCGGGGATACTGGGAACTTCTGAACGAGGCCTACGGGATGGGAAGGGACACCGTTTCCTACCGGGGGCACCTCCTGACTTATCACGGCGGGGACCTTCCCGGCTTCCACTCCCAGGTCTCTTTCCTGCCCCGCGAGCGGATCGGTGTCCTCGTCTTCGTCATCGGCAACCACTGCGCCAGCCTCTATGACATCATCAGCTATAACGTCTACGAGCGGCTGTTAGGGATGGACCAGACGCCCTGGAGCCGCCGCCTTCTCGAGATCCGGCTTAAGGGCAAGAAAGCCGGCACAGAGGCCCGGGCCAAGGCCGGCGCCGACCGAATCCCGGACACCAAGCCCTCCCATCCGCTCAAGGATTACGCGGGGGATTACGGGCACCCCGCCTACGGCGTCCTGAAAATCGGGATGAAGGACAACCAGCTCCAGTTCGACTTCCATAAATTGTCATGGCCGCTGAGCCACTTCCATTATGATCGTTTCGAAACTCCCGACGACGAACTCTACGGCAGGTTCGCGGTCAACTTCCTGACCAATCCCCAGGGCGATATCGACAAGGCCGTCATTTCGCTCGACGAGGCGGAGGTCGTCTTCACCCGCAGGCCCGAGACGCTCGACCCCAAACTCCTGGAGCAGATAGCCGGGACCTATGAAACCCCGACCGGCTACAAGTTCCAGGTGGTCCTCAAAGAGGACCTCAGCCCGTGCCTCGTCTACCCCGGACAGCCCGAGGAGAAGCTGCTCCCTTATAAAGGCCTCATGTTCCGCATTGAGCATTTCTCCGACGTGATCTTAGAGTTTGTCGTAGAGAACGGCCGGGTCACGGCCCTCAAGCAGAGGGACCCCTCCGGGGAATATGTCTATATAAAGAAATAAGCGGCACGGATCATCGGTGTTTGCGGCCCCG